>CAYMXY010000001.1:0-5668 GCA_964394525.1 uncultured Gammaproteobacteria bacterium
CGCAAGCGGAGGAGGAGGGGTTTGGGGAGGAATCCTCCGCTTGCTCCGCTGATTTGTTTTGGCGAAATTCGGGCATTGAGAAAAGAATAGAAAGTTGTTATAATTGATTTGCAAGTCATAAAAGTATTATATCACTTTCCATACATTATAATCTACTATGTCCACAATAGGCAAGAACATTAAAAGATTACGGCAAGAAAAAGAGCTTTCGCAAGACAAGCTCTCCAAACTTGCCGATTTATCTCTCAATACGGTTGTTAAGATAGAACTGGACGAAAGCCCAAACCCAACCATTGAGACGATCCAAAAAATTGCGAAAGCTCTTGATGTTTCGGTTGATGACCTTTTGAAAAAATAGGTATGCAAAAACCATATTACGAAAAACAAAATTTTACTCTCTATCAAGCAAACTGTTTGGCTGTTCTTGCTGAACTCCCAGAAAATTCGGTTGATATGGTTTTTGCTGATCCTCCCTACCTACTCTCAAATGGCGGTTTTACTGTCCACGCTGGACGGCAAGTGAGCGTTAATAAAGGAGCATGGGACAAAAGCAATGGATTGAAAAAAGATTTTGAATTTCATCTTGAGTGGATACAAGCCGTCAGGCGTGTATTAAAGCCCTCTGGCACGCTTTGGATTAGCGGAACTTATCATTCAATCTATCAATGCGGTTTTGCGCTCCAAGTGGCAGGATTTCATGTTCTCAATGATATTGCATGGTTCAAACCGAACGCATCGCCAAATTTAAGTTGCCGTTTTTTCACAGCAAGTCACGAAACGATTGTTTGGGCGAGAAAAGACAAAAAAGCAAAACATATTTTCAATTATGATTTAATGAAAAACGGCACTTGGCCGGAAGACGCACTAAAAAACCCCGGACTTCAAATGCGTTCGGTTTGGTCTATGGGAACTCCAAAGCCAATCGAAAAAAAGTTTGGTAAACACCCGACACAAAAACCCGAGGACTTACTGAAAAGAATTGTGCTTGCGAGTACAAATAAAGGCGATCTCGTTCTTGATCCATTCACGGGAAGCTCAACGACTGGAATCGCCGCACATTTATTCGGTAGAAAATTTATCGGTATTGATCTTGATAAGCAATTTTTAGATGTATCAATAAAGCGATTTGAAGAACTGGATCACAATTTGAAAAATAAATTTGCTAAAAAAGTATGAAAATCATTACCCGCGCAGTCGCGATAAAAAATTTGAAGAAATATATCGGCCAAGATTTACGAAAATTGGCTTTAGAACACGGCATTACTACCTACGAAACAGGAAAACAAAACAAGGGGTGGAAAGGCCTTGTTTTAGAACGTTTGGCTGGACTTCAAACTAATATATCAAAAGCTCCCAATGGGCTTACTTACGAGTTAAAGTCAGTTGCTTTCCGCACGGTAAAGGGCGAGCTTGTGCCGAAAGAAACAATGGCGATAACAATGATCAACCCCGAGGAATTAAAAGCCCATTCATTTTTTGAAAGCCATTGTTGGGCAAAGCTCAAAACCATTGTTTTTTGTGCAGTGCAGTGGAACGGTACAAATTCCGAAGGAGCAACTTTGTTGAAAGTAACGAGCTTAGATTTTGCCGAGGATGATGAATTGATAAAAGAAATTAAAGCTGATTACGATTTCATCCGCAACAAACTTATCAAAGATGGTTTTGAAGCTTTGACTGGAAAAGACGGAAAATGGATACAAGCTCGCACGAAAGGCCCTGGTCATGGGTCGGTCAGTCGTGCGTTTTACGCACGAACATCTTTTGTAAAAAAGATTTTTGAGATCGCAAGCTAAATATGGCAATCAATGAATCACAATTACAAACATGGAGTAATGCGCCTGCAAGCGCAAAAATCCAATTTACCCATGAGCAGGTTCGCAAAGCGTTGGAACAAAGCGACGCACTCCGTGGGCGAACTTACGAGGTCTATTTGCAGGGTTCTTACGCGAATAGCACGAATACCCGCGTAGATAGCGATGTGGATGTCGTAGTGCAACTTAGCTCCACCTTTAATCACGACATTTCAAAGCTTTCGCTGGATCAACAACAGCTTTTTCATCAAACCTTTCTTAACGCAACATACCACTGGGCGGACTTTCGCCGTGATGTAATAAGTGCGTTGAATAGTTATTTTGGATCAGCTTCAGTGAAGCCGGGAAGCAAGAGTATTAAACTTGTGGGAAACGAATCTCGCGTCAATGCGGATGTCGTTCCATGTTTGCAACACAGACAATACCAAAGTTTCGCCACATGGAATCACAATGATTTCGTTGAGGGAATGAAATTTTGGACTGCTTTAGAAACACCGAGCAGAGAGATTGTAAATTTTCCAAAGGTTCATATTAAAAATGGCGAGAACAAGAACGCTGACCACCGAACTGACACGATGTACAAAGGATTGGTGCGCGTTGTGAAAAATATCAGAAGACAGCTTGTTGAACGCCATAATTTTGATCCCAAAATTGCGCCATCATATTTTATTGAGTGCATGATTTACAATGTACCGGACAACCATTTTCAAAATAATTTCAAAAATTCTTTAGAATATGCCCATAATTTTATTTTGAGACAATGCAATCCGGCCACGCTCCTTACCGCTAGTCATCAACATTTATTATTCGGTTCCGAGCCGTGGCAATGGAATCAGCAAGATGCGGCAACATTCTTTCAAGCGGCAGAAAATTTCTATAACTCAAATTGATTATGGGAGTTAATCTTTCTAAAACTTCAAACATCATATTTTTTGTAGCATTTCTCCCGCTTGTGAGCTTTTTTATGGCAAGAGGATTTTATGCGCTATTTCCGAATTTACCTTTTTGGGTAGAAACTTTGTCGCCGCTTCTTGCTTATGGCGTTTTATATGCATTTTTTGAGAAATACGCTTGGTATTGGAAAATCTTTAGAATTTTTAGCATAGTGAGCGTTCCAGATTTACGGGGACGTTGGAAAGGCAAACAACGCTCCTCGTATAAAGAGAACGGAAGCAATGTTGAAGTTCCTTCTTGTTTAGAGATTTCGCAAACCTTTTCAAAAATCTTTGTGCGTGCTTGCTATGAGCGATCACAATCGGAGAGTGTGGTCGCGAATTTTACCGAGCTGAACGAGGAAATCTATTTATTCTATACCTACGACAATGAGCCAAATTCGCTAAAATCTGGTACAATGCAAGCGCACAAAGGTACTGTCAAACTCAAATATATTTCAAAAGAAAATAAGCTTATCGGAGTTTATTTTAACAGTATTGGGAATAGTGGTGAAATAGATTTTGAGTTTGAACAGTACGATTTGATAAGTAGGTTTGCGAAATAATGTCGTCGCCGAAATTTCCGTCCGTCCGAGCGAGGGCATGGCGGAAGGGGGGTGTGGGGGGAATTCCGCCATGCCCGAGCGGATAGAATTGTCGCCCCGCCACCTGCACGAAAACTTGGAGGGCAGAACACCAAAGAAAAATGTCCTTTCCTTTTTAGAAGAAATTGGTCGCGCGCAAATCCGAAAAGCAAGGAACATTTTTCTTTGGTGTCCGCCGAGTCCGCGAGGCGGTGGCGGGGCGTCCTCATTCGTGGGGGTTCTCCGCAAAATGGGTTCTGACTTTTTCAAACAAACACCACCAAAGTTGATTTCGGTACGAAAAATATCTTACAAAACTAGTTGACAGAAAAAAATGCCATAGCGTATACTTATAGTAGTATAAAAAAATTTCGAGAGGAGGTGATAAGCATGGCTAAAAAGAAAAAAGTGACCAAAAAAAAGAAAGTTGTGAAAAAGAAAAAAGGTGGTAAAAAGAAGAAGCGTTAAGGTCGAGTGATCAAAAACAAAAATTGGAAATCCCCCGCCAAAATAAACGGGGGATTTTCTATTCGTCAACGCGTAAGCTGCGGATAGTGCGAGTGCCAAACACCGGTTCCTGCTTAGTGCGCAGTCGTAACACTAATTGATATGAGTTTGGTTCTAGTATGGCCGCCTGGGTTAATGGCAGACTGATAGTTTGACTGTTACCAACCGGTACTACTGCCGACAAAGACCCAATTATCTCTTCATTTATCAATATTTTTACGGTTTCCGGCAGGTCGTTGCTGCCTGTATTATTAAGGGTGAAAATCAGCGTCGGCGTCCAGCCTTGGCGAATAGCCACAGGTAGTGCGAGATCGGTGATAGTGGCAGTATATCGATTGGTTAGAGTAATGGATTTAGTTTGACGACTGCTCGGCACAATCTTTCCGGCACGATATAATTTTGTGGTGACAGTATAATTACCCGGTTTATGTGGCAAGATGGTTAAAGTGGTGTCGAGTGATTGGGTAACATTTGGTTCAACGGTATTTGGTAATTCAACGCGTTGATGCTCACCAGTTTTGGCAAACGAAATTTGCATTACCACATCGCCGGCCACCCAAGTTTTAGTTCCGTTATTGGTATAGGTTACGGTCACCGCCGGTTCTTCACCAATATTATACGTTTCTGCTAATGTTGAAGATTCCCATTGTGCTTGATAAGGAGCGAGGGCAGTTTGCGCTTGTTGATATTTTTCGGTGGCTAGTTGACGAATGTTATCAAGTTCCGCGTACAAGGCATCACCGGGGCAGTATGTAAAATCCAGATCTTTATGTGAGATGACGTTTGGATAATTCGTACTAAACCAGCGTTTATTGCCAGATGGATCAAGGTCAACTTCTGCGGCTACTGAACCAATTAAAGTAGCAAGAGCCGTTTGTACCGGTTCAGTGAAGGTTGAAATGGTGGTACAGGCTCGATCGGCCGATTCAAAACAACCTAAAATAGCTATGCCAATGCTGCCTTCATTATAATTAGTGTTGGTTAGGCTGTTATAAGTGTGCCCACCGACTGTGCCAACGCCGCCGTAACGGCCTTCGTAGATGTTGCCTTGTTGATCAATTAGATAATTGTAACCAATATCGCCCCAACCTAACACCATCGCTTGCCAATAGTATAGTCCGCGAATTGTGGCAGCCGGATCATCGCCGCCGTGTGATGAATGACAAATTTTTTCGGTGTGCGGTAGTCCGGTTCCCAAGTGCGCCAAGTTTCATCCGCGCCCCAGTCGGCGCGGGTAATAATGGACGGATTAGCGGTGTTGTTAGCGGTAGTGCTGTCACTAGCCAGTGAATTGGTTAGGGTGGCGCGCAACGATTGCAACATTGACGGTAGCGGCGGTATGGTTGAATCAAAATATATCAATTTAACATTCCGCACTTGCTGATAGCTATCACCAATTATTTTATAACGGACGGTTCGACCACGTTGAAATAATGGCAGCGAAGTGAACTGTTCCAATTGATCTTTTGCTTCGTTGTTGGTCAAGTGAAGATTTTGCCACGGGCCATCATCTATTGCCAAAGCAAAACTAATTGGTTGCGTTGTCGTAATCGAACCACTCCATTGTAAGCCAATACCGTTAAATGGCCAATCGGCGGTAAATGATGGTGAAATATATTCAATTGGCGTGCCGACAGCAGCAACTATTGGGTTTACAGAAAAAAGCGTGCTATCGTTCAACGAGCTGTCTATCGTAGTTGTTGGTGTATGACTGATGCTGCCAACCTTTGTGCCCTCATTATCTGCACCAGCCTGTGTGACGAAAGTGACTACTAAAAAAAATACAAATAAACCGGCAAAAGGGACAACAAAACGGAGAGGAAGTGACCAACGA
>CAYMXY010000001.1:5729-12208 GCA_964394525.1 uncultured Gammaproteobacteria bacterium
TTTTGGAGCGAACTAACAATAGTATAGCAAAAAAAACCGTTCCTAGCAAGCGCGAATTCAGCTATGTTTTTTCAACGTTGCCGTCATCGTTAGTACAACCCAAAATACAACTGCCAAATCATTTTTGAAATAAGTGACATCAACCAAACCATAAACAATAATTACCAGCATGGCGCTCAGCAGCGTTAATACTTCAGGTGAGCTGGTGCGCAGTCGCCACATTTTAATAAAAAACCAACCAAGCTGAGTCACCAACCAAAATAATCCCACTAATCCCAGTTCCACCCAAAAATCTAAAAAAAGATTGTGTGGATAAAGTAACAATTCAACATGACGCGCTAATTTATATTGTGCATATAAAACCGGAAAACCGCCTAAGCCAGCTCCCAACCAAAAATGTTCGCGCAATAAATTCCAAGTACCTTGCCAAAGCGCTAAACGAACTTCCCCGGAAGTGTCTTGGAACAATAAAATTTCTCTGCTCACCGGATAAGCCAAGGCAATCATTATTCCACTTATCCCAAATATAAGCGCCAGCCAGCGCCAGCGAGTAAACAGTAAAGTAATTATCAATGCCATCGCCACCGCTACCATGGCACCATCGCTGCGCGAAACAATAATTCCAGCAATTCCAAGCAGACTAGCACCGAATAACAACCAAGATCGTTTTTGTCCAGACACAAAATTTACCAGCAACATAGTTACCAACGGCGCCAGCAGCAAGCCAACTGCGTTCGGATACTCAAATACACTGGTAACGCGAAAATTTTCACCGACCATATTCCATGGCGGTAAAACACCCACTCCGCCGCTGAAATATTGAATCAAAGCAATCACCGCTAGATAACTCACTAAATAAGCTCCGGCGCGCACTACCCTTTCAACCGGTGGCCGAGTCATTAACACTATCAGCCCCACCAATACCGGCATCACCATCAAACTTTTATATAAACCAAGCGCTGCCAAACGATCTGGCGCCACCAACACAGCCACCAAACCAATCAATAAAAATATCAGCATCGGCCAACGCCACTTACCGATCGGCCAAGTGCGGTAACGCCATAAACATATCACCAACGCTATCGCAATCACTACATCTAAAAAATTGAAACGCCAACCCCAAACATTAAACCGCAATAAATAAGTAGGCAGCAGTACAATGATTGCTGTTACTAGCCAATGACTATTATTGCGTGCCGTTTTTTCCTTCATAAATAACAATGTTTTGAACGGCAATCAGTAAACCAATCGTAAACCAAACATGAGTAATATATAGTACTGAAAAAGTATTGTACTGAATTAGAATGCCAATAAAAGTTGCAGTCAGAGCCGCCACTAAGGCGCGTAAATATGGTTGAGCGCGCGCCAGTCGCCAAGCACGCCATGATCGCGCCAGCAGCACCAATATAATAATCACAAAACTACTCAAACCCAGCACACCTGTTTCAGCCAACAGCTCGATGTATTCATTATTAACGATTTTATAACCGTCGCTTGGCATGATTAAAGGATGATAAGAGGCGTATGGTCCGAAGCTGCCCGGCCCAATGCCGATCACTGGATGTTGCCACCAAATGCGACGCGCCAGTTTGAATGTTTCTACGCGCTCTTCATACGAAGCGCCGCTAAAAATGTTGGTGACGTGTTCAGAAAAGTTCTCCCATTGTTGATTGATATTCAGGAAACGCGTGACTACCAGTGCTATCACTATCAACGCTATCAAGCTACCAAGCAGAATTCGCGGCCGTGCCAGCGACCGCCAATATAATAAACCAAGCAAACCGGCACTTACCCCTGCGGCTATGTATCCACCACGCGATACAGTTAAAATTAAATTCAAACTAGTTAGCGCAATTACTAACAACAAAGTTTTATTTTTTAGCCGGCCGGCATGACTTAACCATAAACCTAAACTGACAAATAACGGCAATAATAAATAATTGGCAAAATAAAGTGGTTCCAGCGCCGTTGACTGAACGCGCGGAAACCCAAGAACAGCTTTAGTATATTGTGGACGAAGACCAGTGATACTTTCCGGCAAACCAATCAAATCACCTAAAAATTGAAAAATTCCAAACAAACTAACTAGCACAGCGCTCAATAGTAAGATGTTAACAACTTTTTCTAATTGCGGCCGATGACGGATGATATTGGGAATGGCCAGAGAAATTATCATTGTAAAAATAAGGAAACCCAAGACCATGAATGAACGTTTAAGGTTTGGGCTGTTTTGTAGAGCTAAAATATTGACCGCCAAAAATAAACCAACTGGCGCAAAAATTGGATAAGATCGTAACTTAAAACGTTGGCGGACAAAACCACGCGCGATCCAGCCAATCACTGTTGTTAATACCAACACTTGGCTGATTCGGATAGTAATACCACTAAGATCAACAGAACCAATCCGCTCAAACGGTAAAAAAAACGTAAGTAAATAAATACCGGCAATAGGATTGATAATAGTCACTCCCAAGCAAACTAAACCAACAATTCCGGCAAAAACCAACTCGCTATAACCATAACTAATGGCGCCGGCCATAAGCGGAATCAGTAATAAACTTAAAATTAATAGCGCACTGTACCACCGCCAATTCCAACCAAGGTTAAATTTACCGCGATCGGAAGAGGTTATCATATTCTTGAATCATACGCCGTTCTTGGAATAATTCGAGCACGCGAATGCGACCGCGGCTGGCTTTATGTAAAGCCAATTCATAATTATTATAGATGTCAATCAAGGCTTCGGCGATGGCAGTCGGCCGTTGCGGCGGCACTAACCAGCCGTAGCGGTCAACAATTTCCACCAGGCCGCCAGTGGTGGTGGCAATGACCGGTTTATCCATGGCAAACGCTTCAATTACCACAATACCAAATGTTTCACGACGCACCGATGGCAGCACCAAAACATCACAATCTTTCAGCCAACTTTGAATCTGTTCCTGAAAACCAACAAAGTGGACAATGTTATTCAAATCTAATGTGGTGGTACGTTGTTCCAAATACGCTCGTTCTGGACCATCCCCAACTAGCGTTAGAGTGATATGAGGAATGACGGTGCGCACTTGTGCTAAGGCAGTCAACAAATCATCAATCCCTTTTTCAATCGACAGTCGTCCAATAAATAATACGCGAAAATGATCGGATATTTCTTCTGGACGCGAAGGGTGGGGCATGAATTCTTTTACATCGACCGCGTTATAAATAACGGCAACGTGTTGTTTTGGAACGCCTAATTTCATTAGTTGATCTTTAACTGCTTCCACCACCGTAACCACCGTGGCGAAACGAGACCAGAGTACATATAACACTCGCAATGGATTTATCACTAACCAACGTTCAATCTGCGTGTGCTCCATCCAAATAACTTTCATACCAAGTAACCAAGCCCATGGAGTAATAAGTACTTTTTCAGTAAGAGATAAGCAAAAAATAACATCAATATGGTGTTTAATTTTATACCAAAGTAATTTGGTCGCTAGATTAAAAAAAATTAGCGGCCAAGTGAATAAAAATATCACCAAAGCTGACGGTGTCACCGGTTCAATCCCGGCCCAAGTAGTGGCCGTAGGCCAGTGCCGTTTTTGAAACTCTGGTACCAGCACCGGACAATTGGATAATAAATAGAAATCGTGATCGCGGCTAAGCTGCTGCACTAGCGTGATGGTGTGCTTTTCACCACCGCCGAACATTGAAGAGTAAGGGAATTTGAGAATAAGAATATGTCGGCGGGAAGTTTTCATGACGGTTTAATGTTTGGTTTTAAGACTGATTTTATTTCAGCCAGGGTAATACCGCGACTGGCCAGCAAAACCACACCATAAATTATGGCACCGGCTGGAATAATTAGCCAAATTGGCCAATCACGTAACCACCAGACAGTTATACCCATCAGCGTGCTGGCGAACAAAATTTTCAATGGTACTATCAAACCGGGTCGCGCGCCGGTAAAGCGATAAATCAACCAGCCGGCAATAAGTGTCATCATCGTTTCGGAATAAACTGTCACCCAAGCAGCCCCGTAATAACTATAAGGGGGAATGAAAATTAAATAGCCTAGCAAAGCGGTGATGGCTACAAAACCATAGCCGAACAAAATATTGCGTTGCCGATTGATCACTACCACCACATAACCAGTTAGCGTGCCAACAAAAATCATGCCGGCGGCGACAATTAATATACGCAGCAACTTACCAAGTACAGCCGGTTGCGAGGTGAAGTCTTCGCCAGCAATCGCCAACATGATTGGTTGAGCCAGCACCATAGTACCAATCACCATCGGTAGAGCAAACATTAGCAGAAAGTTAAGCGATCGTTGATAAAGCTGTTCAAATTTTTCTTGGTGGCCGGCGGCAAAATGTTCGCTTAACACCGGCAGTAATAAACCGGAAATCATGGCCGGTATACTAATTAACACCTCCAGCATTTTATAAGGAGCTCCGTAAATTCCAACAATAGTTTGTGAATGATAGAATGCTAAAATTAAAGTGTCGGCTTTGAAATAAATCAAATTAAGAGCAATGGCTAAGGCGATTGGCCAGCTTTCTTTAAATAATTGTCGCCAGACTGAAAAATCAAAAGCTAACTTTAAGGTGGTATGTCGGCGCAAACCAGACAGCAACACTATCATTTGTACAACAGCGCCAGTTACTACCGCCGCCATTACTAAAAGCAGACTGCCATGCCAAAGATAAACCACCGCCAATAGTGTTAACAATAAAACGCTTTTACCAATAATTTCCGCCACTGCCACCCGCGCAATGGCGAAGGCACTTTGATAAACACCCAACAGCAACTGATTAAGCGAGATGCACAAAAAATTTACCGCCAATACCAGCACCCCCAATTTTACGATTGCTGGATAAGTTGGAATAAACCACACGCTGATACAAGCAATAATCAAAAAAAATACAGCCACACATAAACGCATAGTAAAAATATTGTGCCACAACCGGCCGGATTGGTTTTTAGCAGTGCCAATATATTTAAGCAGCACCACATACAAACCAAGATCCATCACAATGCCAAACAACTGTAAATAAGTAATGGCGGTAGTGTAGTTACCGAACTTTTCATCTTCCAAATAGCGGAACATGATCAGTGAAGCGATGAAGCCAAGCGCCGTGCCGCCGCCTTTACCCAGCAGTTGCAGCACCGTATTGTAAGCTACTTTTTGCAAGAGTGACATTGGCCAAACTATACAATGCTGCATTGACCGAGTCAATTTTATTTGATATACTAAAAAATCCTATGAAAAGTTTTGCACGAGCTTTATCTTTAATAATAGTAGCTCTGGTATTTATTCAAGTTAGCTGGGCGGCACAGGCAGCCGAATTAATGAATCAACGGCCGATGATGCGAATAGGTTTATTCAGCACCGATCAGCCGGTAACATTGATTGTGGAGCGGTCGAGTAACATTATTGGTGGTGAAAGCAAAGATATTTTTCAAACTATCCCAGCCGAACAAATAATTACTTTGTCATACGATCGCGCCAACGGACAATACACTGCTAGCAGCGGAGAATGGCTAATGTCTTCAGCCGAGTACTTAGTGGTGCGACCGGTGCGATCAGCTTCGGTTATTACCATTACTTCTTACGATAACCCGCCAGATTGGAACAGTGATCTTAATGATAATCAATTTCTTGGCCGGATCGTTTTACGTTATGCTGCCGCCACTGATCAAATTTGGGTAATCAATTCCATTGGTATAGAAAATTATATTAAGGGTGTGGCGGAGGCGTCTAACGAAAATCAGCCAGCTTACTTGAAAACACTTTATACCGCCGCGCGCAGCTATGCTTATTACCATTATCTTAACCCCACCAAACATGCCGATGAAAATTTTATTCTGGACACTTCCGGCAATGATCAAGTTTACCGCGGGTACGGGTTTACTCAGCGAGCGCCTAATATAGTGGCAGCAGTGGAGGCAACTACCGGCGAGGTAGTGCATTATCAAGCTGAGCCGGTGGTGACGCCATATTTTTCACAAAGCGATGGCCGGACGCGCGCTTGGTCTGAAGTGTGGAGCGGCGATTACCCTTATTTGTTGTCAGTGGATGACCCTTGTTGTGTAGCTGATGAACTGTTGGGACATGGTGTTGGTTTAAGCGCCAAAGGGGCACGCTATTTTGCTGAAGAACAAAACTGGCATTGGCGGGAAATTTTGCAGTATTATTATCAAGGCACTACTTTGAAGCAGTTGTGGTAGCTGGTTTATTGTTGGCTGGTGTGCCAATGGCTAAATTATCATCATCGCGTCGCCGAAACTGTAGAAACGGTAACGTTCAGCGATGGCACATTGATAAGCACGATCAAGGCAATTTTTTTCGGCAAAAGCCGATACCAGCATCAATAAAGTTGTTTTCGGCAGATGGAAATTGGTAATCAAACCATCGCAAACGGTAAAACGATATCCGGGTTGAATAAAAATATCTACCCAGCCGCGATTAGCTTGTCCTTGAAACGCCTCAAGCG
>CAYMXY010000001.1:12218-13043 GCA_964394525.1 uncultured Gammaproteobacteria bacterium
AATAATTTTATTCCCACGCCGGCGTGCCGCCATAATTTCCTGAGCAGTTGATTCCGGCAGACTGGCATATTCTTGGTGCATAACATGATCCGCGATGTTTTTCGTTCTAACTGGCGCAAAAGTACCTAAACCAACATGCAATGTCACCGGCGCAATAATTACGCCCGCTTGCCGCAATTCCGTTAATAACAGCTCGGTAAAATGTAAACCAGCCGTAGGCGCCGCTACTGAACCTTTTTCTTTGGCATAGACAGTTTGATAATCTTCCAATGGACTCAATTTAGTGATATACGGCGGCAGCGGCACTTCACCAATTGTTAGAACATCTGGCTGATTGAACCGCACTAACCATTTGCCATCAGCCAGCCGTTCCTGAACAGTGGCAATAAAGTTATTTTTCAGAGTGATTATTGTACCCGGTTGTGTTCGACCTTTAACCAGCGTTTCCCATTCCAGTGCCGCTAACTGCCGCAACAAAAAAATTTCAATAATTTTGCCGGTTGCATTACGGCCATGCACCCGAGCCGGTATCACTTTTGAATCATTTACCACTAACACGTCGCCAGTCGTCAGCCAGCGTTTCAATTCATAAAAACGGGCATGATGAATAATACAGCGATTACGTTCAATCACCATTAATCTGGCAGCAGTGCGCGGCACCGCCGGTTGTTGCGCGATCAGTTCCGGAGGCAGTGAGTAATCGAAATCAGATAACGTCAGCATTATTTAACGGAAGAAACCGAAGTGGTTGAATTGCCAGCAGTTGGCGAAGTTGTCACTGTCGGAGCCGAAGCAGTCGTCGCCGCGGCGCGTTTATTCGCTTCA
>CAYMXY010000001.1:13053-15214 GCA_964394525.1 uncultured Gammaproteobacteria bacterium
TCGTCTGTAAAATGGTTCGCGCTACGGCTTCCGGCTGCGGCACATTTTCAAAGATAAAACGTTGTTGCTCGCCAGCGGTTTGAATAAACACCGTGCCGTAATTTAAAAAAGTTTGCATGTGGCCGTGAATCTCTGAAGTTACATCCTGCACCTTCACGATATTCAACTCAGCTTGAATGCGATCGAATAGCCCTCGTTGTTCCAAATCAATAATGCGTTGATCTGTCAAAATCCAGATATCCAAATGATAGTCCACAAACGCGTGATAATACACTAACCAAACAGTCAGAAAGTATAAAGAAATAACCAATACTGTAATTACATAAAGCGGCCCAGCCACCGGCACCTCCCAACCCAGACCGAAATAAACAAATAACCATATCACCAACGGAAAAATATTAAAACCAATTAGTCGGGCAACATGACCAAAAAAAATTAACCAGTGACGACGCAGCGCAAAAATAACCTGCTCATCGGCCCGTTGATCTTTGAAAATATGACCGACCGTCTGATTGAATGGTTTCATAAGGTGTCACTAAATAGATTGATTGAGAAGTCAGACAACAAATCAATTTGCTCAGTCCAGCGCACATCTTGTAAAAAGAGAAACGTAAAACCGATAATGACAACCATTACACCTATTATCAAAAACGTTTGCACTTTGCCAGAAAAATCAAAAAAACCGTATTTGATCAAATGATATAAATTTAATCCAAAAAAACCAATGCCGCCAACTACCGCCGCGCCATAAACCAAAAGTAAAAGATAATATGGGAAAGACATAATTTAATTATATCGTGAACTCGACCGCGCGTAAAATGCGAAGCTAAAGCAAGCGCGCTTGTAAATCGGTTGGCGGCGTAAGACCAAGATGTTGATAAGCTGCGGCGGTAGCTACCCGGCCGCGCGGAGTGCGCGCCAAAAAACCAATTTGTAACAGGAACGGTTCATAAACGGTTTCTAGCGTGTCAATTTCTTCACCAAGGGTAGAGGCGATAGTTTGCGCGCCGACCGGCCCGCCATTGAACGTAGTCATGATAGTTTGCAAAATCTTGCGGTCAAGCGCGTCTAATCCTAGGGGGTCAATTTCCAGCATGGTAAGAGCAGCCATAGCCAATTCGGCGGTAACTTGAGTTTGGCTGGCGGCGGCGGTTTCAACTTGCGCATAATCGCGGACACGTTTAAGTAGCCGATTGGCGATACGTGGAGTGCTGCGCGCCCGATCGGCAATAGCAGTAATCGCCGTCTCGTTAATGGGGATATTTAGTACCCGTGCCGACCGCTGGAGGATGGCAGCCATTTCCGGCTGGCTGTAAAAATTTAATTTATAGTGCGCGCCGAACCGGTCACGTAAGGGAGAAGATAACAAGCTAACACGGGTGGTTGCGCCGATAACGGTAAAGCGCGGCAAATCCAGCCGCAGAGTGCGCGCGCCCGGCCCTTTACCAATCACCACATCCAGCGCAAAATCTTCCATCGCCGGGTACAACACCTCCTCAATTATTTTATGCAGCCGATGAATTTCATCAATGAACAAAATGTCACCTTCACCTAAATTAGTTATAATGGCCGCCAGATCGCCAGCTCGTTCAATGGCCGGCCCGCTAGTGATGCGAATATTCACACCCATTTCTTTGGCAATGATGTGCGCTAAAGTGGTTTTGCCCAGACCCGGTCCGCCATGCAATAAAACATGCTCAATCGGCTCTTGACGTTGTTTAGCGGCCTGCAAAAAAATACGCAGATTGTCTTTAATGTGCTGCTGGCCAATATAGTCAGTCAAGATGGTTGGTCGCAAAACATTTTCAAACGTTTGATCATCGTTTTTTTGACTGGGATGAATGACGCGATCCGGTGTGCCGGCCATAAAGTTTATTTATTATTTTTTTCCTCGGCCGCGCTGTACATTAAGGTCGCGCCGCACCCTAATTAAACCACCCACCGGAATTATTTCCACGCCGCGTTTGGCAATTTCGTCCAACAGCAAATTCATACCTAAAGAATCTGAAGAGATATGTCCGGCGATCACCACGTTCATGTGGAATTTTTCGGCTTCTTTGCGATGATCTTCTTTCATGTGCATGCCAATGAGCGTGCCAATGCCGGCGCGCGACAATTGTTCAAACATTTCCTTAGCGCCGTTGGTGCCGCCGGTTAATTC
>CAYMXY010000001.1:15224-16165 GCA_964394525.1 uncultured Gammaproteobacteria bacterium
TGGCAGCAATCCGACCGCACTGTCGTTTTAGTCCACCGGCATAAAGCGTTGGACCAGATTTTTGGCGCTTGGCTTCCTGATATTCCGGAATGGTCATTAGCAGATCCATTAAGTCACCGACGTAATATAATTTAGATTGATGGCGTTTAATCAATTTATTGAAAAAGTCCGCTACCAGATTATCGGTAAAAGTATGCGTGGACATAAATGCAATTTTCAACAGTCGGGCGATATCAACGGCTTTATGGTCATTGATCGGCAGTACGCCGCGGTTGACCTCGGCAATGCGCGGCGTCATTAAATTTTCAACGATATGAATCGGCACGCCGGCTTGATGCATAATTTCCATTTGCACGCCCATCACTGCCGGCAGATCAGCCATGGCGATGCCGTGCGGATGATGTCCCATTACCAAATCAATGTTGCCGAATTTATCAGCTAACAATAGTTCAGCTTCATTGGTGTCGATGCCGGCAAACATGCGCCGCACCGGCCGACTAGGCGAAGGGGAATAGAGAAGGCGACTATCGGAATAAGGGTTTGTGAAGTATTCCTGATCATAATAAGGTTTATCTTTTTCCGGCAGTTGCTCGTATTCTTGGCGATTCCGTTTTAGTTCAGCGCGCACCACCGCCAAGCCGCGTGGATCAGACTGAATGGCCATTTTAAGCCCTAATTCGTAAATTTGTTTGACTGTAAGCATAATTACTAATTTCTAAAGACATTAATTAAATAACAGAAACGCGCTTAATCGCGTTTCACCAATATTATAGCAATAAAATATTCTGTCAACAGAAAGAAAATATATAAAAGGCTAATATTAGGTAAATAAATTAATTAAATAGTGATTTACTCTTGACAAAAACAAAAAAAGGCGCTATCCTTGCCAGTTCTTTTTTATTAAGATTCTCATTTCCTGTAGGCACGACGAGCATGGGAAC
>CAYMXY010000001.1:16175-18011 GCA_964394525.1 uncultured Gammaproteobacteria bacterium
CCTTCTGGTAGGATATACAAGGCTCCGGCTCTGTACATCCCTCCAAAGGTTCTCTTGCCTACAGAAAATGGGGATTTTTTATTTCAGAGAGCTAATTCTTTTTCTTTTTTGAGGGTTGAGAATTATCCGGCTGTGATTGGTTGGTTGTTTCGGCGGTTGGTTGTTCGGTAGAATTATTTACGTCGGCGTCTTCTTCGGTCGTTTCAGTTGCAGTAGTCGTCGGCTCCGCTTCCGCCGTTGGCCCAATTAAACATCTAGCTGGTCTGGCTCGGTAAACGCTGGTAAAATTTTGTGTATCTTTACTACCGTCGGGTCGTTCGATAATGTAGTCAAACGAAGCCGACACACCAGTATAAGCATGTTGCACACAGTTACGAGTACCCGGCGGCAAACTTGGATCCACTACTTCCTCAGTTGCTCCCGGTGACACATAACCGTAATTAACCGGTTCAGTAAAATATCCTTTTCTGCCATCCGCGGTGCCCCATAATTCAAAATAAATATTGCTACCTTCAATGCGACTGCGCCACAAAATATAATTACCGGTATCATTTTTAAATTTGAAATCGGGCGATGGTTCATAAATAGTCGCGTCCACGCCGGCTTTTCCGTTGTAATTATAATAGGACACTGCCCATGAATGATTGCGGCGTTCAACAATCGGCAAACCAGACATCATGGCCGCGCGAAAGGAAGTGGTGCCGATTTGGCACAAACCGCCGCCGGCCTCTTTTTCCAGTTTATCGCCCTTGATAACCAATTCTGAAAGCCAGCCGTGCTCCAGATCAATCGGCGAAAGCACGCTTAACAGCGAGAATGTTTCATCGGGCGCAATCAGCAGACCGTTTAATCTGTCCGCGCCCATAGCGATGTTTTGGATGCGATTATATGGACTGCCGGCAAAGTTGGTTTCACCGGTGCCGAGCAGTTCTTTAATGCCGAGGTCAGCTAAATTTTCCGGTGTGGCGCGCGGTTCAGTTATTTCCACTACTAATGGAATGGTGTTGCGTTGTTCCGTTAACACCGCCGTTTGAATGGTAGCAATAGTTTTGGCCGTTTGCACCGCTAAACCATTTTGTCCTTCTTGAAATTGTTTTAATTGTACTTCGTCATCAACCAGATTCAAACTGAAACGGCCTTCCTGCACTGGAATATCAATTTCACCAGCAATCGGTTCTAGCGAAGCGTCAATCGCTTCATCAGTTAGAATGACGCGCGCCGAGCCGTTATTTGGAACGAGCGCCAGCCAGTTGGCTAAGTCGGCACGTTCAATAGCGAAGGTTTTGTCTTCGTAAGTTAGTGTTAATGGTGCCAAGGCTAAAATTTGTTCGGCGGTCGGGAGGGCGGCTTGAGCCAAAGAAGTGGTGATGGGCGCAGGATCTGCCGTTAACGCCAAAGTCAGATTGATTGGTTCAAACCGTTGCAACCGGCTATTCACATCTGCCAGCACTGTATCCCAATGGAATGATTGGCCATCGCTGTGGTCGGTAACGGTTAGAACATCATCGGGAAAAGAGAAAGCGGCATTTTGGTATGGTTGACCGTTTTTATCAAATTCAGCCGCCAATAATTGTTTGAGAGTTTCCGTTTCCAACGTAACGGTTAATGGTAAATTGCGACCAAATAACCAAGCGGCCGCTTTGTCTTTCAGATTTTCAAAACCATCACTCCCGCGTCCAACGCCAAACACTTCGTGCAATGAATCATCAGTACGAATGGCAAGTAACGGCACATCCTCGTTGATTATTGGCCAGGTGACGGTTTGTTCGTCGTAAGTAAAGGTGAGTCCGTTTTCGGCCAGTTGGTCTTTGTAAGTTTGTACTACGCGACCAGCTT
>CAYMXY010000001.1:18021-24667 GCA_964394525.1 uncultured Gammaproteobacteria bacterium
CCGCCGAGTTTAACACCGGCATAAACTCGATCAGTAAATTTATATTCGTAACCAAAATAACCAATCACTAAAAAAAGGCCAACAATTAATAACGCGGCCGGCACTATAATAAATATACGCCCTAGCCCGCGCAGCCGGCTAAAAAGACTGCCAGTTGGAGGTGAAGAATCAGCAGAATCGACGGAGGCTGGGGAAGCGTCCGACGCTGGTACAGGCATGGTTACCGCCGCTGCGGACATAAATTCTTTCGCCGGGGGGTTGGCGCTAGTAGTTTTTTTCGTTTTACGTTTAGCCATTAGCTTACTGCTTTAATCGGGATACGGGTGTTTTTTGGTCGGCCTGATTTTGGTAAGGTAATTAGCAAAATACCATTTTCCGCCGAGGCTTCAACTTTATCAGTTTGAATATCAATCGGTAAAATTACTGACCGCGAAAACCCACCCCAATAACATTCTTGAATAAAATAATTTTCCGATGGGATGTTGGTATCGGGCTGGAGACGCTTACCCTTAATGGTAATCATGTCGTTATTGAGATGTACTTCAATGTCTTCTAGCTTAATGCCGCCGATGATGGCTTTGATATAAACATTGTCAGCATCATGATAAACGTCTATAGCTAGTTGCCCTTCGTAACCGTCTTGCGGCGTGATCCAAATTTCATCTTGATTGCGGCGTTGCGACGGGGGAGTATCATCGGTATATAAAGTAGCAGCCGGCGCGAAAAAATCATCCGGTTGGTCCGTTTGCAGAGCAATTTTAAATTCGGTTTCGGTTGGACTCATTAAATATTAGTATACTGATTGCTGTCATTTTGGCAAGTTATTTTTATGTTCTTGCCTCCTTTGCCTTTCAGCTCGTTTTTTATGTGTGAAATATGATCACAATTATTACTTTGGACATTTGCTAATATTTTTTATATTGGTATATACTTACTCAAATAAACTTCAAAATTAACAAACAAAAAATTTATGCAAAAAAATTTAATTTGTAGATCGTTACAAAGAGCAATTTTTATTTTTCCCGTTATTTTTTTTCTGTTTGGTTTTTTTTCTATTGTGCAAGCGGATTCGACTTTAATTGAAACTCAAGCTACGTCGGTTACGACTAATCTAGGTATTTTTGGCGGAGATAACTGGGATATTGCAGTTGACGGTGATTATGTTTACACCACCGCGAACGGCGTGCCAAACGGATTTTTTTATTCAATCGATAGTGGAGAAAATTGGCAGCGGCCTGCAGGTACAAATGATTATGGTGCCGGATTTTCGGTTGAAGTGGATACGATCTCGCATACAGTGTATATTTCGCTAGGAGGAGATTTGTACATGAGTACGGATAGAGGTGCAACCCTCACAAAAATTGCAGATAATTCTAATTTTGCTTTATTGTATGCGCAAAGCAAACTTATTTACGGTTATAATGATACGATTTATGTAAGTGCTGACGGGGGCACAACATTTACAAGTGCGGTGGTGGCAAGCGATGAGACTATCACTGATATTGCTGCGTCGGCAACAGAAGGTACTTTTTATGCGGTATCCCGAACTAGCGGCAATGTAAGCTCATTGTATCGTAGTACGGATAGTGGAGCGACCTGGACAGCGATAACCGTTACGGCAGATAGTTCAACAGTCACAAATTTCACGGATATTGATACCAATCCTGCAGATGCAAACGTGTTGACGATTGGTACAAATAATTATCTCTGGCTTTCTCTTGATGCTGGTGCAACTTGGTCGCAAGTCGGCGTATCTCCAGAACGTTCTTGCGGTCCGGCTTCAACCTGGACTCCAACGCGTTGGTATGCTTGTTCAGGATATTCCACGGATAACGGCGCCACTTGGACTGACATGGATACACATACCAATGTCATGCGCGGACCGGGTAAAATTATTACCTTTAACGCCGCTGATGAAAGTATTATGTATGGCGATTGCATGAGCGGCGTCTGCAAAAGTACTAATGGCGGTCTTACTTGGATGAATTCGCTTGATGGCATTACTGGTGTGAATGTATTAGCGATTAGTCAAACAACGAATAAAAGCACTGTTTGGATATCTTCTTCGAACGGACTTGGTAAGACAACAAATTTCACGGACGAGAATCCATCATGGACTTGGCCGATTCTTCCATGTGATGAGGCAGTTCGCTGCGATTCTAGCGGCATCGGCGAAGCAGTTTGGGTGAAGCCAGACGATGCAAATATTGTTTTGGCGGGCTCAATTGGTGGATATATCTATCGAAGCACGGATGGTGGAACAACCTGGAGTGCTAGCATTCCATCGGCGATCAATATAGAAAAATTCACGGAAGATGATTCGGTTGTCCTTAGGCCAAAATATTTTTTGTCAGATCCTAGTAACACGAATACAGTTTATCTTGCTTTATATGGGCCGAAATCTAATGATTACGTTGGTGCTGTCCTTAAAAGTACCGATGCCGGAATCACCTGGACTGATCTTGAGTTGACGAATGATGCACCTGCCACGGTGATGTCTATTACAGAAGACGGCAGCCTGCTGTATGTTGGAACGGGCTATGACAAGCTCACAAACACCCAGCGCGGGTTGTATCAGCATAATGGCTCAACCTGGACGAAACTTTCCGGAATTGAAGAGAGATTGAATATCACAGGCGTCATGGTAGATCCAGAAGTGCAGACATCGGTTTATGTTGCTGCATCGAACGATCTTGCGCCGGAACAGCTGGATGCTTTTTATTACTCAACTGATTCTGGCTCAAACTGGACAAAGATTACACCAACTGGTTACGTGGGTTTCGGTCCAATCACAGTGCAAACGTCTACAAATCCCAATACCCTCTATATGTCTGCGCGAGATAACGATAGTCACGGTGTACTCTTGAAATCAAGTGATCGCGGCGTAACTTGGGGAGCGCTGTACACCGGATTGAAGTCGGAATCATTCACGACCATGTTGTTTGACGGTCTGGTTGCTGGCAATAAACAAGGTGTGTTTTCTATTAAGTCTATGGCAAAATTTAAAGGTGATCATACTTTTCAGACGAAAAAAGACAAACCAGTCATATTAAAAGCAACAGTTAAAGACGCAGCAACGAATAAAAAATTGACTAAAAAGACTATTCATCTTTATCGAAAAAAGGATGGTAAATGGGAAAAATACAAATCTGCTCTAACGAACAATTCTGGCATAGTTACTTTTAGTGTGAAATCCAACAAGTCAAAGAAATATCAAATGCGATGGAAACCAAAGACGAAAGATAAAGAAGAATATGCCACATCAAGCTCATCTACATTTAAAGTGACCATTTAAGACATAAAAAACGGAGTCATGTTGTCTCACGCGCGGCGTTCGTAGCGTTGTCGTTCTCCTTGGTCACAGTAGCCCGTAGGGGAATCGGACCCCTCTTACCACATTGAAAGCGTGGTGTCCTGACCACTAGACGAACGGGCCAAAGATTAAATGTAGGACTTACTAATAGCGTTCCGAACTATATCGCATTTAATCGTTCGGCGTCAAGGTGCCTGAATCCGAAAACTGCATTTTGCTAGTTTTCGGATTCAGGTGCTCAAAAAGAGGCTGTCGGCTTTGTACGTTGTAATCATTCAATTAACTCATCAAGCGTAAACATTACATTAGTTTGTGTAATTACTACAGCCTTGTCGGCTAGAGGAATAATACTTTGAACCACGCTCTGATCACCTAACATATAAGTAAACCGTCGCTGTTCATTATTAATAGAATAGTCAAAGGTGGTATCACTATTTTTGAGCATTAGTTTAAGATTGTCAGTTGCTTGTTCTACCGACCAATCCGCCGTCTGCCAACTTTGCACCTGCAAATAGCCAGCTTGGCCGCAATGCCAAGTTTGGCGCCAGAATGGCGCGTCGGCACGTTGCTGCCAACTGGCATAAAGTGCTGGATCATAAACCAACCGCGCCAAGAACAATAAAGTTTCTGTCATAGTTTGACTGGTGTTGGTTGAGATAGTTAGTTCATAACCGTCCGGCTGGCAATCATTATTTACTAACGCCGTTTCACTTAGCTCAACTACTAACTGCGGATCGATTTTTCTAATTAACCATTGCCGTTGCAGCCAAGCGCTTACCCACGGCGAAACAAAAGTTTCCAGCAGCGCTGCCACTATTAGTAATGGCACGACCATTCCAATAAACCACTTGACCGAGTCCCATAGCACTCGGCGGCGGCGTTTTTCCGGCGCAATTTTTTTCGGAAACAATAGCTTAGCAATCACAGCCATACTCAACGCACCCGCCAGAAAAAAAGCCGATAATTCAAAAATGCCATGGGGCAATAAACCTGCCACCGCACTTATTAAATTACCCGGCAATAATACTTCACTACGATACAACAAAGACATAAATACTCCCAGCATGACGCCATTACTCATTACTATCAACACCGGCACAATCACCATAAATCCGCCAACATACAATAACAAACAAACCAACAGATTATTAACAAAAATATTCCAACTTAATAACCAACCGGTTGGAGAATTTACCAAAATCGTTTCAAATTTGGCGGCCACCATTTCCAACACCAACAATTTGGTGGAAGCCGGCAGTAACAATCCCACACCAAAACTAATCGCAAACAAAATTAACCAGCCACCGATCAGCCAACTATACAATGTATTCATTTTGGTTAACTTCATATATACTGAAACTCGTGTCAATTTTATTAGCTAAAAGTATATCACACATTTTTAGCCCGATCATTGTTTGGCCGGCGGTGATGCTAATGTTATTGTTTAGCACCGGTCTTGGCCAAGTTGATTTGTGGCAAGTTTTTATACCGGTGTTGGTTTGTGAAATTGCATTACCGTTGGTTACGTTAACGTTGTTTCGAAAATTTGGATTGATTAAAGATATCGAAATTACCAATCGGTTTGAACGCCGGTTATTTTTTTTGGTGATTTTATTGCTGCATTTGTTGGTGGTAATTGCGTTTTGGCGGTTAACTGATGTGGCTCTAGTATGGCAAATTCGATTGATCGCTTGGCTAATTGAATTAGCGGGTACAATCGTTACTTGGTTTTGGAAGATCAGCGTGCATCTGGCGGTGAATAGTTTTGCGATGTCGGTTGTTATTTTTTTATTCGGCTGGCAATGGTGGCCTTTAATGCTGTTGCTGCCGCTGATTGCTTGGTCGCGCATCATTTTGCACAAACATACCTTCTGGCAAACTGTGGCTGGGGCGGGTTTAACGCTGGCGGTCACCGGCATTGGTTTTTTAATTTTATAATGTGACTGCTCATGAATATTTTAGCGATTGAAACGTCGTGCGATGAATCGAGTGTGGCATTGTTGCAAACGACGACGGCGCAAACAACTAACCAAACAATGTCCGAGATAAACCAAGCATCGGCCGCGGTTAAATTATATCAATGTACTGCTTCACAAATTGATGTGCATCGAGTGACTGGCGGAGTGGTACCGGAAGTGGCGGCGCGTGAGCCTACGGCTGGGAGAAACCGTTATTCGCGATTAATCATATTGAAGGGCATATCGCTGCTAATTTTTTGGAACAAGATCAAGTGCCGTATCCGGCGATAGCGTTGGTGGTATCCGGCGGACACACGGAGTTATTAAATATGCCGCGACCGGGTGAATATAAATTAATCGGCGCAACCCGCGACGATGCCGCCGGTGAATGTTTTGATAAATGCGCTCGTATTTTGGGATTGCCGTATCCGGGCGGGCCGGCTATTTCCCAAACGGCCGCTGCAGCCGCGCCTAGCAAATTGAATATCTCTTTTCCTAGCCCTTTACTTGACCACAATACCTTCGATTTTTCTTTTTCCGGATTAAAAACAGCCGTGCGATATTTTTGGCGCGATCATCCAGAGGCGCCATTACCAGAAGTATGTGCGGCCATCGAACAAGCGATTGTTAATAGTTTATTTTTTAAGACGGCTAAAGCAGTGAAGCGCTATCAAGCTAAAGCCGTGTTGGTAGGTGGTGGCGTGACTGCCAATTCGAAACTGCGAGAACGCCTACAGACTTTGCCAGTACCAGTGTATATTCCGCGCCTAGAGTATTGTACCGACAATGCCGCCATGATCGCCGCGGCCTGCCTGCTACACGATAAACCAGATGATCGCTGGAAAGTGCGAGCTGATCCAGCTTGGGAATTGACGCCACGTTAAACAGAATTTTCCCCCGATTGTGTTATAATGCTCAAATATGACATTTCAAACAGTCAACGATCACTATTTATTACGTCTTATGCCGGGTGAAGAGTTAGTTACCACGTTAACAAATTTTTGCCAGCAACAGAAAATTTTCGGCGGCAGTGTTACCGGACTGGGCGCGGCGCGGGAAGTTGAATTGGCACATTTTAACGTTTCCACTAAACAATACAGTAAGAAAAATTTTACGGGTACGACCAATTCACCAAAATTTTTTGAAGTGGTAAATATCACTGGCAACATCTCGGTTGAAAAAATTCATTTACATATGACCATTAGCGACGATCAACTTCACACTTACGGTGGACATTGCCTGCGCTGTGTAGGTGATCCAACACTAGAACTAATGATTATTCCTTTTACCGAAACACACCGCCGCCCCGACAATTATTGCGGTCTTGACCTACTTGATTTACCCAGCCAGTCCGTCTAATATCGTACTATGCAAT
>CAYMXY010000001.1:24760-35393 GCA_964394525.1 uncultured Gammaproteobacteria bacterium
CCTCACCACCAATCGTTTTGAGCATTGTATCGGCGTATATTTATTGCTTCGTAAATTTAACGCTACTCTTGAAGAACAAATTGCCGGGCTGTTACATGACGTGCCGCATACCGCTTTTTCTCATGTAGTTGATTTTGTGTTCGGCGGTTCAGAGGTCGGCACCTTTCACGAGGAATTTCACAAAGAGGTGGTGATGAATTCCACGTTGCCGAAAATTTTACAGCAGAACGGTTTTGACATCGCCAGTTTACTTGATAAGCATCGTTTCCGATTGTTGGAACGTGATTTACCGGATTTGTGCATGGATCGGATTGATTATTGTTTTCGAGACTTAGTGACCGACAATATTATTGATTTGGCAACGGCTCAGCGCCTGCTTGGTAAAATGTCGCGGTTTGAAGACACCATTGTATTTGAAGAAATCGGCGCCGCTCGCCAATTTGCTGATGCCTTTCGCAGCGGCGATGAACGCTTGTGGGGACATCCGCTACAAGCTGCCCTGTATCATCTTTTCGCCGAAGCGCTGAAAGCGGCGTTATTTGAAAACATCATTACCTTTAAGGATTTATTTACGGTGGATGAAGTTGTATACGAAAAATTGGCGCAATCGCGCCAGCCATCAATTCAGCGCAATCTTGACTTAGTCAAACGTATAAAAGTAGTGGAAGATCCGGTGCATTACGATTTTTACATTCGTACCAAAATTAGAATAGTTGATCCGTATGTATTGGTTGATGGAGCGCCGTTGCGCTTGTCGCATCTGGATGCAGACTTTGACCGTAGGCAAGAAGAGTATCGGCAGCGTCGGCAGGCAGGTTATTATTTACGAATGATAGAATCATGAACGACACTAAAAAAAATTCACTAGCGGCGGATTTGCCGCCAGCTTATCTTCCGGCTGATTATGAAGCTGATATATTACGGCAATGGGAGGCGTCTGTAAAAACTAATCCAGATAATTTAGCCAGCGACGAGCCGTATAGTATTGTGTTACCGCCGCCTAACGTTACCGGCACGCTGCATCTGGGGCACGCGGTGATGTTGGCGATTGAAGATATTATTATTCGTTATCAGCGCATGTTGGGCAAAAAAACTTTGTGGGTACCGGGCACTGACCACGCGGCGATTGCTACTCAAACTAAAGTGGAGAAAATATTGTTGGCCGAAGGTAAAACCAATCCGCGCGCTGAACTTGGACGCGATCAATTTTTACAGCGCGTTGAAAAATTTGCGGCGGCCTCCCGGGCAACAATTGTTAATCAAGCAAAGCGGATGGGCGCTTCACTTGACTGGTCGCGTGAGGCCTACACCTTGGACGCCGTGCGCAGCCGCGCCGTGAGGTTGACGTTTAAGAAGATGTTTGACGACGGTTTAATTTATCGCGGCCACCGGATTGTTAACTGGTGTCCACGCTGTCAAAGTACGTTAGCGGATGATGAAGTTGAGTATCGTGAAGAAGCCACGCCGTTCTATTATTTCAAATATGGTCCGGTGGTTATTGGCACGGCCCGACCAGAGACAAAATTTTTAGATAAAACTATTGCGGTGCATCCGGATGATCCACGCTATCTCCATATACATAATAAAAGATTTCAAATCGATTGGCTTGGCGGCCAGCTTGAGGCAAATGTTATTACTGATCCAATAGTTGATCGTGAATTTGGCACCGGCGCCATGACCTTAACCCCAGCGCACAGTATTGAAGATTTCGCTCTGGCGCAAAAATATAGTTTGCCGATTGTACAAATTATCGATGAGGCTGGAAATTTTACGGCAGCGGCTGGAACTTTTGCCGGACGAAATGCACGCGACAGTCGCGCTGCCATAGTTGAACAGTTACGCGCCAAAGGTTTAGTAGACCACATTGATGAAGATTATCGTCATAATCTTTCTATTTGCTATCGTTGCGGCACGGCGATTGAGCCGCTGACAAAATTACAATGGTTTATTAACGTCAACAAATCTTTTATTTTTCACCAATCGTCGCGCCGGCCAATTGCGGGTGTAGCCGATGGTCAATCTTTAACCCTGAAACAATTGATGCGTCAGGTGGTTGAAACGGAGCAAATAATTTTTGTGCCGGATCGTTTCCGCACGGTGTACTATCAATGGATCGATAATTTACGCGATTGGAACATCAGCCGGCAAATTTGGTTTGGTCACCGGCTGCCAGTGTGGTACGACGCGGCCGATAAACAACGTTATGTGGTAGCGGAATCGGCTGAAGAGGCGCGTCTAGCGCTAAAAACCAAGACCGTAGAACAAGACCCAGACACACTCGATACTTGGTTCAGCGCAGGCATTTGGACATGGAGCAGTTTGCTTAATCGTGATCCGGCACTGCTCAAACAGTCAAATTTGACCGTGCGGGAGTGGGCGGAGCAAAGTCCAGATATAATGCATTATCACCCCACGGCTGTTCTTGAAACCGGTTATGACATAATTTTTTTCTGGGTAGCGCGCATGATTTTAATGACCACTTATGCGTTAGGTGAAGTTCCATTTCGAACAGTTTATTTACATGGTTTGGTACGCGACGAGCTCGGCCGAAAAATGTCGAAGTCACTTAATAACAGCATTGATCCATTGGACATGATTAGCCAGTACGGCACCGACGCTTTGCGTTTAGCGTTGGTGGTAGGCACTACCCCGGGTAACGACAGTAAATTATATCCATCCAAAATTGCCGGTTTCCGCAATTTCGTCAACAAAGTTTGGAACGTGTCGCGCTATGTGTTGCGATCAGCGATCGGTGACACACCGCCATATCACCAACCAAGTTTGGCTGATCAATGGATTAAATCGCGTTTAGCTTTGGTAGTTGAGGAAGTTACTACAAATCTTGAACAATATCAATTCAGCCAAGCGGCCGAACGAGCTTACGATTTCCTTTGGCACGAACTGGCCGATTGGTATGTGGAGATCAATAAAATTCAACCTAATCCTACTTTAACGCGACAAGTATTAGAAACAACTCTCAAATTATTACATCCGTTTATTCCATTCGTAACCGAAGTAATTTGGCAGGAATTTCACCCCGACACATTATTGTTTACCACCCCTTGGCCATTAGCCCATGGCAGCGACCGCGACGCAACGGTGGAAGATCATTTCACCGATCTCCAAGACAGTATTAATCGTCTTCGTCAAATGAGAACATTATTTAAAATAAATTATTCTATCTGTTTGATTGTTTACCCACAGAATAAACTGTCCACTGAAGAAAAAATAATAATTGCGAAATTCGCAAAGGTTCAATTTATGGATGAACCAATCCAACAGCGAAACTGTTATCGCATCGGCAATAAAACTTTTTGGTTGGAGGTAGTATTACCCGATAATGTTATTAAAAATATTCCACCATTAAAACAAAAGATTGTAAAAGACATTCAAAATTTACAAAGCCAAATTGAACGTACTAAACAAATGCTGGTTAATTCATCATACCAAACCAAGGCACCAATAGAAATAATTGAAAAAGAAACAACCAAACAAACTGAACGTGAAGCGACCCTCGAATTTTTGAAAGGCCAAGTGGTGATGCTTGAACAAATGGCTATTAAATAGAGCTCAATCAACCACCGTCACGCGCATTACTTCGGCAACAGTGGTAACGCCAGCCAGCGCTTTCAACATACCATCCTGCGCCATATTCAACATACCGGCCTTTTTGGTAATTTCTTTCATTTGATATTCAGACACTTGACCAGAAAGAGTAACCGCTTCAATATCTGGATTTTTTGCAAACACTTCATAAATGCCGATGCGGCCTTTATAACCAATATTATGACACTCGGCACACCCTTTGCTTTGATAAAACTGCAACGTATCTAAATTCGGAATAGTTTCTCCGGAATTTTCTGGAATGTTGCTAAGTAGCCGTTTAACGCGGTCTAGCGTTTCCAAATCTAAAGTGATTGATTCCTTACATTGTTGGCACAGTTTTCGCACTAGCCGTTGTCCGATAACGGCGTTTAGAGCCGGCGCCAGCAAAAATCCCGGCACGCCCATGGAAAGGAAACGCGGAATAGCGCCGGCGGCGTCGTTGGTGTGAATGGTGGAAAGAAGCAAATGTCCGGTGAGAGCCGCTTGCACGGCGGTTTCGGCCGTTTCCAGATCACGAATTTCACCAACCATTACTATATTCGGGTCTTGCCGTAAAATTGCCCGCAGCCCTTTGGCAAAAGTGTAATCTTTAGAATGATCAATTTGCGATTGAGCGATGCCGGCTAGCCGATATTCAACTGGGTTTTCAAGCGTGATAATTTTTGTGTCTGGCTGATTGAGTGTGTTCAAAATGGCGTAAAGGGTGGTAGTTTTTCCGGAGCCGGTTGGGCCGGTAGTAATAATCATACCTTGTGGTTTATCTATTTCATGTTTCAGACGATGGTAGGCTGATGGCCGTAAACCAAGTTGTTCGAACCCTAAACCAACCGAAGAAGATTTCAACAAGCGCATTACCACCGATTCTCCCCAAGCCGTTGGAATGGTGGAAACGCGAATATCCATTTTGTCATTATCCATTTGAATAGTGATGCGCCCGTCTTGCGGCACAGTATCTATGTTTATTTTAAGACCGGAAATAGTTTTGATGCGCGCGATCAGCCGCGGCCACATGGTAGCTGGAATGCGGGCGGCAATTTGTAACAGACCGTCAACCCGATACCGCACCACCACATTTTTTTCTTCGGCTTCAATATGAATGTCGGATGAACCGACCTTCAGCGACATAGCCACAATCATGGCAAATGCCTCAGTCATATTGGCTGTGTTTAACTGTCTGGCCAGTTCGGCAAAATTTTGCAGTTCATTTTGGAAACGCTCTAGGTCTTCTTTAGTGATAGCCACTTCAGTTTGAATAGTAGCCACGCGTGCGATATTTTTATAAAGTTTAAGCGCTTCGGTGATGCTGTGTTCAGATACCAAATACATTGCCACATTTGTTCCGGGAAATTCTCGTTGCAGCCCGGCGATAATATCATGGATTTCCGGATGATCAGGTAATTGCGTAGCCAGCCGGATGTGCCCGCCCATTTTGAAAAAGGCAACGGTTCTTATTTGACGGGCTTGTTCTTCCGGAATCAAAGATAAAACTTCCGGACCAATTGGGAAGCCTTTAAGGTTGATATAATGCAGACCATATTCCTGTGCGCGTTGTTCTGTAATTTCTTCCAACTTCTGCAGTTCAATTTCGTGGATTTTTTCTTGAAGTTTTACCGCGGGAATATCTGTGTCCTCGGTCGGCCGATTCCCCCCCAGAGCGGTGGCGCTAGTGGCGGGAGGGGTGGTTGATGCGGCCGCTCCGCCGCCGGCGGTTGCCGTTTGTTTGCTTTGTTTATTAAGCGCTAGCAGGTCTTCGATACGTTGGATCATTATTATAGTATATCAAAAAAAAAGAAGGTGTGCAGCCTAACAGTTTGCAGTTTTCGTATTCATGTATTATCGCACCACCTTGCGCAAACGATCGTAAATCAACTGTTGGGCCGCTGCCGGTGTGGCTGCCGGTACAGTGAGATAACACAGTGTATCTGTACCAGTGGGTTGATAATCTGAAAAAAGTTCATGTGCTCGAATATACGGTGCAGTGGCAATAACAGCGGCGATTTGGTTATGGCTGGTTGTGTCACCGGTTTCGTAAATAATATATACATGCTGCGCATCTGGCGTATTGACGATTAGTTCATCAATCACTGCGGCTAAATCGTATGGTCCGGTGTTGGTTTCCAAAAAATCTTGTTGTCGCAATATCGACCAAACAATTTTTCGCGGCAAGTCGGCTTGCAGTTGCGACAATGCTCGCCCCCAAAGTTTTAACACCGGCAGACTCTTGGTTTGATAAAGGTTTTTGACGATTTCTTCCCGCCGCGCGCCAGAAGCAATTAAATGACTGGCAATGGCTAACGAGCGCGGTGTAACGGTGTTGGTTTTGAAAGACTTAGTTTTTGAAATAATGCCGGTAAGTAGTTGGGTGGCAATATATTCATCCACCAAATTCCTCTCAAAATGTTCAAGCAGTTCAAAAATAATTTCCGAGATGCTGGTAGCGGTGACATGCACTAAATTGACTTCACCAAAATGTTCGTTGGCCGGATGATGGTCAATGTTAATTATTGGTGTGTGATGAAAAAATTCGGCGTTATTTTCAAACACTTTGCCGAGACTGGCCAAATCGCGACTATCTAAAACAATAATCAAATCAAATTCATAATCTGAAGAAGATAAACTAACATCGCGCTCTTCGAAATAGCCGTTCTTGGGAGTAAGATAAATGTTCAGGCGATCATTTTGAATATCATAATGCACCGCTTCGGCTTTGGTACGCGACACATCCACACCAATAACAAATTTTTTCAGAGCCGTTAAGTCATGTTCAATCTCATCGCTCTTTGGTAAAAAGCGATGATTATCCGGCAAGGCAAAACCAGCCGCTACCACTTTGGCGGGTTTGCCAAGACGCTGTAACACGCCGTACATGGCCAAACCAGAAGCAATCGCGTCGGTAGTGGGTTGGGCAGGCAGGCAGATCAAAATCTTGTTGTGCCGGCGCAACAGGGAGTTAATTTGTTGTTCAATCGCTAAAGCCATGTGTATATGTTAGGTTCTTTTGACCGCTATTTTACGGCTAAAAGAACAGACTAACGTATCACAAGCTACTTTTTTGTCAAGTGTTTGTAGGCGACACTAACTACATTGCTAGAGCATTGCTCAGCACTATGAATGAATAAGTGCCGCTATTTGGAGTAAGAGCGCCAGATGACGGATTGCAAAAAGTAATGGCTACAGTATCGGTCGCACTAGCGCGAGCAGCACCCACACCAACTGCGTTACCAGTGGCTGCAGGGGTAACCATTACTTTATCATTCGTCGACAAGCCGGTAACCGTAAAAGTTTGTTCAGCGCAGGTTTTGTTTGCCACAGAACTTGGCGTGAGATCCTGTGAATAGATTGCTAATTTAGTTATCTGACTTCCTTCGCTACCGACTCGAAAGGTATTAATTACGGCGCCAGACAACAAAGCCGTTCCAGCAGTCAAGGTATTAGTGCCAATGTCGATTGTTCCAAAACCAGAAGCAATTGATCCTGAAGACAATGCGCCCACCGCTGTTAAAGATGAATTGACAACGTTGGTGGCTAGAGTTGTTCCCGAAAGATCGGCGGCTGCATTCACAGTGATGTCGGCATCGGGAAAGGTAATGGTTCTATCAGTTGAAGGATCGGTCATAGTCAACAGTGTTTCATTGGTGTCGGCCGTTGCCCCTTCGCAAATAATTCCAAGAGTGGCGAAATAACAGCCACCCGCCGGCAGTACCGGATCACCAACTAAAGTGCCAGTACTATCAATATCGCTAAAAAGAATTGTGCTGTCTAATATTTCAGACGTTGTTACGCCATCTAGTGCAATTTTAGCGGCAGTGATTGTGTCATCGGCAATATCGCTGGCGGTAATTGTGGCATCAAGAATTTTGGCGCTGGTGACAACATCATTGGCCAGCTCGCTAGTTTTTACTGAATCGGCCGCCAGTTCTGCGCTGGTGACAGAATCATTGGCCAATTCGCTGCTGGTAACCGCGTCCGCCGCAATTTCCGCTCCAGTCACCGCATCATTTGAAATTTCGTCAGTGCCAACCGCGTCTGCCGCAATTTCCGCGCTAGTTACGGAATTGGCTGCCAGTTCATCAGCCGTAATCGTATCTGTTGCGATGTGAGTTGAGTTCACGGCATCGTTAGCGATTTTAACGCTGGTGACCGCTCCATTTACTAATTCATTGGTGTTAACCGAATCAGCCGCCAGTTCAGCGCTGGTTATGGAATCGTTCGCCAATTCGTTGGCACCTACCGCATCAACCGCGATCTCCGCACCAGTTACAGCGTCGGTGGCAATTTCTTCCGCGCCGATTGCATCAGCCGCAATTTCCGCACTAGTCACTGCATCACCTACCGCATTCACAATAATTTCCGAGCCAGTCACGGAATTTGCCGCTAACTCTTCCGCTGTTACTGCATCAACTGTGATTTTTGCGCCAGTTACAGAATTATCCGCTAACTCATCAGCCGTAACCGAATTCGCCGCCAACTGAACTGAAGTCACGGCATCATTAGCGATTTCAGAAGATTCAATCGTACTACCTAACACCGCAGCAAAGGTCGTATCAGTCAATGTCAAACCGTCTCCAGCACTATATTTTATAGCAGTTGCCTCTGAACTAATTGAAGTTGCCCCGGAAATGGTGAACATGCCATCGCCGTCGTCGGTGATAGCGATATTTGGCCCAGCGGTAATTCCTTTCACTACACCATTGGAAGCAATATTATTTGCCGTCAATGGTTCTCTTAAGGTCACGCTCCCTAATATTTTTACATTATCATTCAATCGAATATCGCCTTTTTTACTGATGACTTTACCATTTAATTGAATTGTGTCAGCGCGATTATTTCCCAAAATCGTTTTTCGTTGCGTTGACAACTTACCCATAATCACCACATTTTTTACGAATTCTATCGGAGTATAACTGCGCATTGTTCCGCCGGCGAGAATAAAACGATCGAATAAACTTTCATTCTCGTCTGCGCTATTAACCTTAAACGGTAAAAAAATGATTCCTCCAATCACTGCTATACCTAACCAAATATGAACCCACCGGAAAATCTTATTCATTAAATTTGTCATAAATTTCCTCTATCTCAAAGATTAATTAATCTAAAACATTTTACGCCTTTTTATTGAATTTGTCAAGAATTCAAATAGAAAATATTAGTCACAGAATATTGATAGCACCGTTATAAATGACAGAAAAAGGTATAACCTTGACAATATAAATGATCTAATTTAGGATGAAATTATCCTAAATTCTACTTCAGAAGTCACTAGAATATTATTATATAGTCTGGCGACTCCTGGGGTAGAACCTAGGACTCTTATCTCTTGTTCCGGAAATAGCCGGATCAAAAGATAAGGTACAAACTGTCAGGATACTGCTAGAGATAGGAGGTAAGCATGATGGCGCGCATTTACGCGCTGTTCCCCCTGTTCATGGCGTGGTTCGGACTGCTGCTGCCGGTCGGCTGCGGCGTCGAGCAGACCAAGAACAACAAGCCGAACAACTACAGTGTGTCCGAGATCGACAACATCAAGTCCGCGACCATCGGTCACTTCACCAGTAACGTCCAGCAGCAGGCGGTGACCGTGATGCTCTCCGGCTTGAAGAAGCCGATCGCCGCCGAGGTCACCCTCGTGTGGCGTGAGGACATCAACAACCTCCAGGTGATGCCGATCGTCATCGACGAGAGTGGCTACGGGCAGATCGATCAACTTCCTACCAACTCGTTCGCGGTGCTGGCGATCACGGAGGATTCGCACAACCAGGTGGACGAAACGCAGTCCGGTTCGGCCATCTACAGCGAATCCATCGTCCCGACCAGCATCACCATCGTTGCCGGTCAGCATCTGCTGAACGGCGAGGTGATCAGCGACGACGGCGTGCCCGAGGACGGCTTCCCCTCGGTCAGCAGCTGGCTCAAGAACCTGTACAAGGGTTTGGCCTCCGCTGGCCTCTGCTACCTGGTCGAATGGTACCTGGAGACGTACTGGGGCTACTGGTGCCCGGACTACTCCTGGTACATGGACACCATCGACGCTGCCTGCGGCTGCTGCATCACGTTCTCGACGTGCGCGGCGGGTGCTGGCTGATCTACGCAGTCTGACAGCGGCCATGGGAAGAGTGGTGGCAACACTTCTCTCCCCATGGCCATCTTTCACCATATAATTTATTATTAATAATATTATGCCGCAAAAATTTTCATTTACTCATTGGCTGATTGCAATGGTAGTTGCCTTTTTTGGCTTTGGGGTGGTTCGTTTTATTTTCATACCAATTGTAATATTAATTTTTACACAATTAAATCAACAATTGGCGCAGCCGTGGGCTGGTATTTTAGCATCATCTTCAATCATGGTTGTACTCGGTGTAATTGTGTTATTCCTTAAACATACTTTGGAACTTCGTTTTCAGCTAACGACCTCCATTTTTTTCGGTATTGCCGCTGGTTGGTTAGCACAATTTGTTTTGTCTTTTGTGGCTTTATTATTTTAGCCTTTGTCTAAACACATCAAGTTGCTGTGTGCAAACAAAGGGTGGGGAGAACTATCGGTGTGAGTCGATAATCTCCCCGGTGGGTGTACCATCCCAACTAACCCAAACACCCGACTGACCGATAGTGATGTTTGAAGGTACAGATTCCTCCTTATATTCAGTAAAGAGCTAGGTGGCAGCGCTCAGCTCACAGATCGAGCGGCAGCCACCACTTGTCATCGAACCGGAACTCATGGGGCAGCCGGTCGAGGTCGTACGCGACCAGCCTGTTGTAGGCCTCACGCGCAGCCCGCGTGATCGGACCAGGATCCTGATCACTGAACGGGCCGGGCAGCGCCGACTGGTAGGTGGTTCCTTCCACCACCAACCGCACCGGCACTACCCCTGCCCAGGTTCCGGTGAGGAAGATTTCCTTGGCATGCAGCAGCGCATCGCGGCTGATCTGCTGCTCCCTCACCTCGTGCCCGAGCGCCCGCAGCAGCGTGATCGAGTGTGTCAATACTTTTGTGTAATTGGCTGTGCATAGGTGTACAGTTTTTTTA
>CAYMXY010000002.1:0-8969 GCA_964394525.1 uncultured Gammaproteobacteria bacterium
GGCCATGAGCTGATCTTCGTCGGCGATGTGCGTGAGCACTCCCGAATCTTCGTTGGCCCACCAAGCATAGGCGAGCGCAGCGTTGTTGTCCCAGTCGGCGGCCGTGTCGGTAGCGGAGCCGTTTTCGTTGTTGGCGGTGTCCGTCGTGGCAGCGGCGCTGGCGAAGGGGTCGTTCATCTCGTCGGGCGCGAACTGATCACACCCCAGCAACAAGCTGCAGAGCAGCCACATGAACCACTGCATGAGCGTTTCCTCCAGCTAGACGCCATTCTTCTTCTATAGTGGACTATCCACCACAAGAGAAGAATCAAACGTCTAACAAATAGCGTCCACCCAACCTCAGTTGATAATGGACGCTAAATTCAACCTAGCAAAACCAAAAAATCTGTAAAGAGCTGTCGCCTTTTACCTGTGGATAAACTTACTCACTTGGTAGTAAATTTTTTATAACTAGACCACGGCCCTTTCACACCAGCTTTATTTACCGCCCTCAGACGCACTTTATAAACGGTTTTCGATGCAAGATCATTGAGCGTTTCCGAAGTTTTCATTACTTTGATTGTGCTAATTTTTTTGCCCTTTTTTGAATAGAGCGCCAATTGATAATGATGAGCCGAATCAACTTTATTCCATTTCACCGTGGCAGTCGTGCTGGTGATGTTTGTTACTCTTACATTTTGTGGAACGCCTAAGGCGAAGGTATAACGTTTTCCAGCCGTGGTATCACCAATTTCTGAACGCGTTTCCATTCTTACTTTCACCGTATCTCCGGCGGCAATGCCTGTAACTTCATAAAAAGTCTCGATATTTTGTTTAATTTCAAACTTTAGAGAACTAATTGTGTTTGTTTCGCCAGCATTATCCATCGAAGTATGGCCGTCGTTGGTATCAATATTAGCCAGTTTAGTATCTAACTCCGGATCAAAACTGCCGTCACCGTCATCCTGGTAAACCGACAAGCCTGGTCCATTTTCGGAATCCTCTTCGTTCTCACCTGTCATCGAAGAAACATCTAAATGAGCGCCGAAATAGTAATCATAGATATCGTCTAGATCTTTATCAAAACCCCAGACCATCCAGTGATCGAAATCCGGCGCTGTGGTGGGAAGGAATTCGTAATTATCAAGCGCCGGGTCTCTAAATTCTGCCGGCATACTCAAAACCCACATCCCATAATAAATTCCGTCTGGAGCTTGCAATGCCATCATCGGCCAACTGTTTTGCATGTAAAAGTAGACGAATTGGCTGTCGTTGAGCATCTTAAATTCGCTGATGTCAAGCATGGCGGCATCGTCAAACGTCCAAGTATCATAACCGGGATCGGTCAGTGTCCATGCGCCGGTACCGTCATCGCCGCCGGTTGTATCCCAATACTGTAAATTAGAAGCTTCACCGTTATTATCCGTCACTAAAATTTCGCAATCAGCCCAATCGGCATAGTCTCCATCAATTACAATATTTTCCACGGCGCAGGCAGCAGCCGACATTTTGGGAAAGGTCGTAGCTGCTATTGCCACTAATCCAAATAGCCATAAATATTTCTTCATAAATTTTTGTTTAATTTTTTTACTGAAATTAGTATAGCACAATGTAAAAATGAGTAATAGAGTGTGCTATAATAAATTTATGCGAAAATTTAGGCTAATTATGTTGATATTTTTACCGTGGTTTTTATTTGGCTGTAGCTGGTTGCGGCCAAAACCAAAGCCACAGCCGGTGGTGTTGCCGGAAACTTGCCTTGATCGCCGACAAATAAGCGATCAAACCAACCAACTTACCACTTGGTCGTGGGATGGATTGTTTCCGGCGATGTCATTGGCAACAGCAGTGCCTTATCCGGAACCAACCAACTGGATGATTAAAGGCGAGCCGCTATTGTTGTGGGATGAAACTACTGGTGAGCTTGGCGTTAACGATAACTATTTCAGCGATCTACAGTTTGTTGATGCCACTGCTTTGTCTGTCGACACTGTTGCTATTGGCTCGCTAAAAAATACCAAGCTGTCTGAAGAGGAATTGCGGCAGCTAGTTTTGTTTATGATTGATACGTTGGTGATTCGCACTTATGCTCACCTTGATGCCGATGTTTGTTTGGATCAGGAAACTGACAGTGCCGAAGAATATCGGGTGCATTTTAGTGTGGTGCATCGTTTTTGTACAAACACCTGTGATTCAGCCGTATACGATTTTAGTGTAATTATCAATAAACAGTCTGGCAACATTTTTGTCCAACCAAAATAAACTTGTCTAAACATGACCACTGGCACCCAACGACAAGATATTTATCCGGGCTTAACGGTGGATATTGTGCTCAAAAAAGATCAGCCCACCGGAAAACTGACACGAGGCATTGTTAAGGATTTACTCACCAGTAAGCCGGTGCATCCGCGTGGCATTAAAGTTCGGCTTAATTCCGGCCAAGTCGGTCGAGTTCAGCGGATTGTTAATGCCAAAGTTAATGCCAAAACTTCGCCTGAGGTCAGTGAGGATTTTGATAATTTCGACAATTTTGTATAACTCTATGAAATTATTTGTTCGCGTTACACCTAAAGCCAAACGCACCGCCATCAAGCAATTAGACGCTTCCCATTATAAAGTTTGGGTAACGGCACCGCCAGAGCGAGGTAAAGCGAATAAAGCAGTAATGAAATTATTGGCCGATCATTTTGATATAGCCCAATCTAAACTAGAACTCAAAACGGGAGGCGGAAGCCGTGATAAAATTATTGACATGAGCTAATAAGTTCTAACTTAAATTAAAAACCGCGACTTAAATAGCCGCGGTTTTTATTAAGCTCGAGAGTGGCTTTTTTTGTTTACTCTCCCACCAACTGAACGGCATCAATCTCTGTCCACTCAGTTGGAGCCTTGGTGGTATCAAAAGTGATCCGAATGGTATTGGTTTCGTAAGTAGCATCGGTCACGGCGATTTGCAGATATTTTAAGCCAGTGGTTGAATCAGCTCCTTCCCAAATTGTTTGGTAGACGCCATCAGTGTCTAATAATTCCACTTTAGTGATCGAGCCGGAACCATAACTTTCGCGAATACGCACACCCGCTGGTGTAACGGTTTTGGCAAAGGTCACGGTTAAGGTTTCTACTCCTTTATTTACCTCTTTCGGTGCCCAGGCTGAACCATTATCTCCATAACTATCAACATCCGGTCCACCAGTGGCTTGTTCAGCAGACCAAGCGTCATCGCCGTATTGGGTGGAGGCGGTGGCGGTGTTGGCCCATTGACCATTGGTTTCAGCTAAAATTTGCGCATCGCTGGCTTTGGCGTTAAAGGCGCCGGTAGTCGTGGTGGTCGCATTAACGTTAACAGTTGTAGTTTTGACGGTGTTCACATTGTCTGTAGTAGTAGTTGTTTTCGACTTACTAAAACAACCCGCGCCTAAGGTAATTAACCCTAGACCAATGAGCACCGTAGAAGCAGTGAGCATTTTCCTCATAATTTTATTTATGATTAATTAATTAGTTTATTAATTGAATTAAGTATAACATAATTTAGTCTGTCGGTAAAACCGTCCGTCGTTATAGCGATGAATCCATCGAGCGGCCTTAGTAAAGAGTGGACTAGATTGATTAGATCTGCTATAATAAAAAAGTTGGATAATAATGAATTATGCTTTGGTTTAAAAGAAAGAAAAAGACAAAAGTATTAATTGTTGAAGATGATGCCTTGTTGATAAAGGCATTAATTGATCATCTCACCAAACAGAAATTTGAGGTAGTAGGTGTTGGTAACGGACTGGAAGTGTTGAAAACTACTAAATCATATAAACCAGATATTATTTTGCTGGATTTGATACTCCCCGGGCTGGATGGATTTGATGTTCTTAAGCAGTTGCAAGCAGATAAAGTAACCAAGTTGATTCCGGTGGTTGTTATTTCCAATCTTAGTGAAGTGGGTGAAGTAAAATCGGCATTGGCATTAGGAGCCAAGGAATATATTATTAAAGCCAATACCCAGTTGTCGGCGATTACGAGTGCCATTAACAAATATGTAAAATAGAATTTGGAAATGCCGAATGATGATCGTTTGTTATTAATTATTGAGGATGATGAGGTGCTGTTGCGGGCACTCTATTTAACTTTTCATAAGGCCGGTTTTAAGATTGCTTCTACGGTGGATGGCGAATCTGGACTAAAAATGGCGCAGCGACTTGAGCCGGATATAATATTGTTAGATTTATTGCTTCCGAAGATGAGTGGCTTTGACGTTTTGAAATATATTAAAGCTAATCCCAAATTAAAGTCTATTCCAGTGGTTGTGTTATCAAATATTGCGGATACGGCGGACATTGAAAAGGTTAAAGCCTTGGGGGTAGAAGATTATTTTGTAAAATCGAATGTCCGGTTGGACGATTTGATAAAAAAGGTAAAAGCTATTTTAATTAAAAAAATATGAAGGAGCAGTGGTTAAATCTTATCCTGTTGCTAACTAACAAGATCTTCACAACCAAGCAAGATCTTCTTCGAAAAACAGGTGTAAAAATTTTAGGTGTCGTGGTAACACTGATTGGTTTTGAATTGGTATTGGCTATTGTGTCTTTACCTTTGTATATCACGCTTCGTCCGGCGCACGTTACTGCTTATTTTGAGGAACATGGCGGTTATGCAAAAGCCACTTTTGATTACGGTTTGAGGCGGATCTTAACACTTACTGGTGTGGGCATAGTGTTACTGTTTTGGATAATAAAACTGTTGTTGATTGTGCTGGTGCCAATATTGTATGGACCGCTAACTCTCTACCGAGTGTCTGACCTACAACCCACCAGCATTGTTGATCAAGCGTTAATTACTGCCGAAACTCAAATTCAAACGGCTCGGCTAGATTCAACTTTACCAAAACCAGAGCTGATAGAAGTTCGTAAAAAAGCGGCTAGGGATTATTCATTTTTTGGGACTGGCCCGGCTGGCAACATGGTCATTTTATTACTGGTAGGCCAACGCACCGCCGTATTTTCCGCGCCAATCAGTTCTGATGGCTCTTGGGAAATTAATCATTCGCACGAATTTTTTGATTTAGGCGAAGGCAACCAATCGGTGCTAGTATATACTTATAATCAAGCTCTTGGCACTAGAAGTGATATTTCACCAGAACAATTTTTTAAGGTGACCACTACTTGGCTTGAGCGCTTGTTAGATAATATGGATCGGATTATTAATTGGTCAATTGTTATTTTAATTATTCTTGGACTATTTTTAACACTGCTTACACTATAAAATTATGGCTCAACGGTGGTTAAATATTTATTTACGCATTGCCGGAACGCTGTTCGACTTAAAAAAGAAAATAGTTACCAGCCAGAGTATTGTCAGAACTCTTGGTTACGTTTTGGCTGTGGTAGGTTTGGAGTTAGTGTTTATTGTTGTGTCGCTGCCTTTATTTTTAGCTATTTCACCTAAAAAATTGCAGGAACAAGGTTTTGTGATACCACGAAGTGAGAAAGGAATAACTCCTATTCAATCCTATGCTGTTAGGCGCCATATTGGCCTAACTACTCTGGCGGGCGCGGCAGCAATTTTATTAGTAAAAATATTTTTATTTAGTGTTATTTCTTCCTATTTGTTTGGCGTGACGCAATTGCTAGCGGCGACCTATGATTGGACATTAACTTCTTCCGGAGATTTTACCTTTGATAGTTCCAAAATTGAATTTACCAGCGGGACGGCTCGGTTGAAAAATATGTCCGCATCTGGCAGCACTACTAACCCGGATTTTGATACCAACACCAGCGGCTGGACCTATTCTTCTTGGCTATCTCCATCAAATACCACTAATAGCGGGTCTTATGTTTCATCCGGCGGCAATCCGGGAGGGTATGTTAAAGTCGACTTGACTAGTTCCAGAAGAAATAAAACTGTGGCTGGTTATTGGCAGCAACCCTTCACTACTACTGTTGCTAATCCAGCGTCAGCCACTTTAAGTTTAGATTGGAAAGCAATCACTTTTATTTCTCCCACTCCGCCCACCACTTTTCAGGTGTACGCTTTTGTGGAAAGTGCCACCGGTAGCCCAATTGTCACTCAAAACGTGTGGGGCAGCGGCGAAATTACCAGCACCACCAATTGGGCCAGCAGCGGCCCCATTAATATTGCCAGCAAACTTACTGCCGCTGGAACGTATTATTTGAAAGTGGCTGTTTATGCTCAGTCGCCGAATGTGGACACCAACTATGCCTACAGCGCGGGAGTAGACGTCATCAATTTGAATTGGTCTCAAACAGCTTCACCAAGCTACGCCACCGACCGGCCAACCATCAACCCAACCACTTCGCTTAATCCGGCCGCTGTTTCAACGTGGGACTCTTTTACTGAAACAGCCACTAAAAACGGTGGAGAAATTTATTATCAACTATCGAGTGACGATGGCGCCACCTGGAAATATTGGAATGGCTCTAGCTGGGCCAGCGCCAGCGCCAGCAATTACAACACCGCTAGCACGGTGAATACCAATATCACATCCTTTTCAGCCACTAGTGGAAAAATAATGTGGAAGGCATTTTTAGAAAGTAACGGCAGCCAACAAGTGACGTTAGATAACGTCGCCATCAGTTATTCAGAGAATGCTGCGCCCAGTGTTACCAACCTAACCGCCAGTCAGAGTAGCAGCACCGCCCGAGTTTACATTAATTATGATTTGGTTGATGCCAACAGCGATTCAGCTAGTTTAGTTGCGTATAAATATTCTTTAACCGGCGCTTTTGCCGGAGAAGAAGTCACTATGACCGCGGCCACCGGTGATGGGCAGCATAGCGGGACAACCGGCTTAACCACTTCGCCATCCGGCGTAGCGCATACCTTTGTTTGGGATGCCGCGGCGCAACTAGGAGCAATTTATGACGCGACCGTGTATGTGCGCTTACAAGCTAACGACGGTATTGCCTCTGGGCCGGCGGCTACTTCCTCGGCTTTTGCGGTTGATTATGTTGTGCCAGTAGTAAGTAACGTTAGCGCCGCTCAAACAGTCGGCAGCACCAATGTTACCTTTACTTATGATCTGACCGACGATACCACTAGCGGTTTAACCGTTGAATTAGATATTTCTCAAGATGGCGGCTCGAGTTGGACGGTGACAGAAACTTCTGTTTCGGGAAATGTGGGCAGTGGACAAACCACCGGAACCGGAAAAACCATTACCTGGGCAGCCGGCACAGATTTCGACGAACAACTGCAATCAGATTTACGAGTGCGCGTTCGAGCCAGAGACACGTTTCAAAATCAAGGCACGTTTGTTTCTTCCGCCAACTTCTCTCTCGACACCCTAAACCCAGCAACCAACGTTACCGCTGATTTACAATCTCAATCTTCGGCTGGTGACACAACCGTACTTATTGCCGGTTCATTCACTGAAACTAATCCTAATACCAACGATTTCTCGGTCGCCATCAATGGTGGGGCTTATGGTTCTTCAACCAGCGGCACAACCAATACTGCCACGCCCTCAACCCAAGCCACCAGCGTTGGTGCCACCTTAGATGGCAATGATTACATCTCCAAAGTAAAAATTGTCCATACCGATGATTATGGTCATTCAGTCTTAAACGAAAATACTTCGCTTGATATCGCTTTAGCTTTCATTAAACCATATACTCCGCCTGCGCCAACAGTGGATAATCCGCAATCAACTTCAGTGGCAGTGACCGTGAATGAAAATTCTGCCGAAACAACCGGCCTTGCCTACGCCATTTATGAAGTAAGCACCGGTAAGTATGTGCAAGCAGACGGAACACTGGGCACAAATCCGGTTTGGCAAACGGCGGCTGCTTGGGGAACAACTACCGTTACTGGTTTAAGTTCACCGATCGCTCAATATTCTTTTAAGGTGAAATCGCGTAATCCGGCCGATACCACTAATGCCGCTTCCAGTGAAAGTAACTTTTCAACAGCCGCTTCTATTCCCAACACTGCTCCAACAATTTCCATCACTAGCACTGTTCAACAATCTTCCGGCAATTACGTAATTATTTCTTACACCGGCACTGACGCGCAAAACGACATCAACACCATTACGGTCGCTGAATATTCAACTGATGGAACAACTTGGCAAAGCATGTCCGAGAAGTCGGGCGTGGGATCAGATGGAAAATCAAATTTACTTTTCTCGTCAGCGGGTTCGCAATACCAATTTGCTTGGGATATTGCCGCGGATTTACCTAACGCGGAATTGGCAACTGTGCGCGTGCGTTTGCAATCCAATGACGGCATTACTGCCAGTAATTTGCTAGAATCTTCTTCTTTCGCCATTGATAATCAAGGTCCAATTGTTTCCAATATTTCCGTCAGTCAAACACCGGGCACAAAAAATATTGTGGTAAATTATGATTTGTCTGATAATTCCGGAGCCAATAATACCATCACCTTTGAAGTTTCGGCTGATGGGGGAGTAACTTGGACTGTTGCCACTACATCGGTCACTGGCGATTTAGGAGCAAATGTATCGGCCGGAGCCGGGCGGCAAATTGTTTGGAACGCTGGCACAGATTTCCCAAATCAAGAAGTAGCTAATATGCAAGTGAGAATTCGCGGATTGGATCAATATGGAAATCTTGGAGACTTTACTGCATCAAGTAATTTCCCAGTTGATACCAAAAGTCCGGTAGTAAGTGAGGTTCAGGCAGCGCAAGTTACCGGTTCTCAAAACGTTACCATAAATTATACGTTGTCAGATGCAACAGCAGCCGGACACTTGGTAGAATTTCAGCTATCGGAAGATGGTGGAGCCACTTGGACGGTAACTGCGGTAACGGTAACTGGAGAAATTGGATCGTGTCAAACTACCGGCGTTAAAACCTTTACGTGGAATGCCGGCACAGATTTTGGCGGACGACAAGAAAGCGATATGCAAGTACGCATTCGGGCCTTGGATTATTTTGGGAATCAAGGTGAGTTTGCCTTGTCGTCTAATTTTTCAGTAGATACCAACGCACCAGTCGTGAGCGCGCTTTTAGCCAGCCAAACTT
>CAYMXY010000002.1:9004-12294 GCA_964394525.1 uncultured Gammaproteobacteria bacterium
ATACAAGAGACGTTGTTATTCAATATGATTTGTCTGAAATTTCCGAACCAGCCACGATTGAATTGCAAATTTCATCAGATGGCGGTGCCAGTTGGACGGTTGATAAAGAATCCGCCACCGGCGATCTTGGCGCGGCGGTTACTGCCGGAACCGGAAAGAGCATTAACTGGAGCGCCGGTGAGGATTTTGATAATCAGGAATTATCGGTTATGCGCGTACGCCTGCGCGGCACCGATAATTTTGGCAATCGGAGTATATTTTTTGAATCGTCAGATTTTTCAGTTGATACGGCCGCGCCACTGGGATTAATTTCATTAAACATTTTTTCCACCCCCGCTACCTCCGCCACAGTTAACTGGCAAGCAGTCACTGATGCGCATTTCGATCATTTTGAGCTCTGGCATGGAACTAAACTTAGTGATGTTCAAGACAGAACTGGTGAGGCGCAGCAATGGAGTAGCGCCAACGATGGTGATTTAGCGTTAAGCACCACCACCTTTACGGTGATTACTGGCTTAAAATTAACCGAAGATTATTTTGTCAAAATTTGGGCGATTGATAAGTATGGTAACGAAGTTACGGTTGATGAGATTAATGTTTTCACGCCAGTTGAAGAGCCGATTACTAAACCAAGTAAACCAATTCTCAAGCAATTAACTTCACCAACCAATCAAGCCGAAGTAATTATTTCAGGCTTAGCCGATCCGGGAACGTTTATTGACTTGTATGATAATGGAATATTTGTGGCGCGATTGAAGCTGTCGGCAGATGCGGATGGGAAATTTTCTCAAGCCTTTACTTTTGCTGAAGGTGATCACACTTTCACTATCAAAGCAGTTGATGCTGAAGGAGACGAGAGTGAGTTTTCGGAGCTAGTGTCTTTGACAATTGATTTAACGCCGCCGGCTAAGCCGATTATTCTAACCCCCAAAAATGGTGATGTTACCGAAGCGATCGTGACGCTAATTGGCGTGGCTGAACCATTTGCGACTATAGAAATTATTTTGGATGGAGGGGAAACATTTAGCGTGATTGCGGATGAAAATGGCGCTTGGCAGTTTATTCTGCCCAGTAACTTTGCGCTTGCAGTAGGGGAGCATTCCTTTAGCGTTCGAGCAACCGATTTGGCCGGGAATCAAAGCGAGGCGGCTACTCTCACGATTATTGTTGGTGAACCGACCGAACCAACTGAACCCATCGAGCCAACAGAACCAACAGAACCAACAGAACCATCTGAACCAACCGAACCTACGGAGCTCACTGAAATTCCGGTGGTGACAACCGAAACCGCCATTATTCTTGAAGAGATCGCCAAAGCCACTGAATTACCCGGTATACCCCCGCCACAAGTGGTAGACGTTACCCCGCAAGTGACCGGTTCTATTTTCACCTTTAGCGGAACTGCCTTACCCAATGAAGATGTGGTGATTTACATTTACAGTGAACAAGCAGTCATTTACACAACCAAGGCGAATAACGAAGGTATTTGGACCATTCAGCATTCGCAGGACGCTATTGAACTATCGCCCGGAAGACACACTGTTTTTGCGATCGGTTTGGATACTGTAGCCAATGTAAAAAGCAGGCCGAGTCCGATGGTAGAATTTAATGTTGCCAAGAGTTTGTTGGTAGTGCTGTATAATTATTTGAATTTGCCCACGACCATTATTGCTATTGTGGTATTGGTTTTTGCCGCCGGCTGGTTGTATCGCTTATCTTTGAAGAAAGCCAAGGTTTAGGGTAAAAGGCTGTGTAGTTTCACATTGATCGATAATTACATGAATGAAGCGTTTTCACAGAAAAGATACATCAGTGCAGATCAAGCGCAATCCGGTTCAATTGATGTGGAACGCTGGGGCCATTTTGGTGATGCGCTGCAAAGGAAAATAGAGTTACAACAACGGTCACAAAAATATAAGGAGCGAGAATTGATTAGTGATCTAGAAAAATTTGCCAGCCAGGAGCATACTTTTAATTCGGAGGTTTCTCGTTGGTATCTAGAGCTTGTTCAAAATCGCTCTCCAGAAATGGCCACTGCGATGGACAACCTCGGATTAGATTTGACTTTCTTTCATCGATTAGCCACGTCAAAACATTATGTCGACATCTGTCTGTCGTTATTGGTAATTAACCAAGCAGCTAAAGTTTTTAGCTTTGATGATGAAGGTTTTGATTCACAACTGCAAGAAGCTTTGACTAGTTATAATGCCACTCAGAACCATATGAGTGCTGAAGCGGAATGCGCAATAGTATCTGAATGTTTGTATGGTCTAAAAAACAAATGTCTACAGGCTGCTTTAGTGTATGCTGACAGTCAGGCTCCAGCCCATAGCTGGGGATATCATAAAAAAGAAGGTAGTTTTGCTGTAATATATTTCGATTTGCCGGGAGTTGGCCAGGTGAGTTTTCACATGCCAGCTTTTTCATCATCGACGCCCGTTGCAGAACGAGATTCTGAGCATACTCCTATTTATGTTCCACGCTATCATGGTGAGTGGAATTTGCAAAATGATGACGAGAAAAAATATTTAAACTTTAGACGAGCCTGGGAACGATACAAAACCGGTCGACAACCACTTTCATATGCAATTACTTGTGATTTATTGCGAGCATACGATTTCAGTAAACGAGCTGGCATAATGCCACCACAGGAAAGCGCTATTCATGACATATTCTTACGTTTTTCCGGACATGTTGATTTTCACCACGCACAAAAACGGCAAGTAATTGAAGAATGGATTGCTAGCTTGATTTCAACTCTACCTCAAACCGTAGCACCGCATTATGTTAAAACTGGCCGTCTTGCTAATAAATTGCCTGATCAAATAAAAAACGAACCATGGCGGAGAGATGTTGAGCCTACATTAAATGGGCTTCTACAATATATTAATGAGCTAGAGGTGTTGAAAGCAAATGGTTTTTCTAGGGATGAAATCTCAGCTCGTGTCGAAAGTAGCTTGCTTCCGGCATTGAGATTTTACTTTGCTAATAATTACAACGAATCAAGAACTATAATTATATCTCGTTGTCGTGACCTCAGCCTAAGCCTAAACTTAAACATGAAGACACAGCAACACCTTGCCGACTTTCTTAGCCAGCCTAATCCTTCTTGATAGTCTCTGCGTTAACGCGTTTGCGTAGTGAGGAGCGCGTCTACCCATGTTACCAGAGATCCATCATGGAGCAGCTCAACGCTAAGAGAGGAAGGCGGTGTGAAGTCCGTTGTGTTGAAGAAAATATCGAAGAAACTTTTCGTTGCGGTTCGCAAGGTTTCCGTGCCGGTACAGCCG
>CAYMXY010000002.1:12414-12727 GCA_964394525.1 uncultured Gammaproteobacteria bacterium
GAGGTTAGTGTTATTGTCAGTGATATCACGAATGAAGTAGGCTTCGATTCCTTGAGCTGCGCGTTCGTTGGTGATGAAGTCCGTTTCCGCGTTTGCAAACCCATCGGCAGTAGCTGTAATTTGTCCTTGCTCAACGCCAAAGGGACGGAAAAAAAATTCGGTGGTGCTTGCCCATGACGTAATGCACCCCCCATCGCTGAAAAATGTGACGCCATCAGTTCCTTTTAATTGGAGATTCAAGTTTTCGTTCGTGATGATATTGCCACTGTCATCGAGCCTGCCGACAGTAACTGGTCCGGTGCAGCGACCAGCA
>CAYMXY010000002.1:12817-18991 GCA_964394525.1 uncultured Gammaproteobacteria bacterium
AGTATAGTCGGTCTGTTGGGGCCGGCGACTCATTATCCGAGATCTTCGGCTTACTGACGTTTGCATTTTGGTTTGCTGGAGTATTTATAACGCTGTTAACGTTCGTGTTAAGATCCAGTGTGGGTAGGTCGTTGCCAGGTTCTATCTCGGATTGAGCCGTTGATATGGTCCGCAGGGAACCGGACGCGTTTGATGGATTTCCGGCCTGCTGTTTTTGGAGCAGCGCTGGAATAGCGAAAGCCGCAATGATAGCCGCAACTGCGAGAATAATAACGAGCTCGATAATACCTATTCCTGCACGATTGGTCATATGAGGCTTTATTATTGACCTAACGCTTTGAGGATTTGGTCGAGCTTACGGTTGATTTGGTCTAACCCTGTCTGGTTGCCGTGAGACGGAGCTGGACCATTGGTTCTGAAGCAGTCGCGGCATAACACTGGTTTACGGCCATTTGGTTTAAACGGCACTTCACAGTCTTTGTTACATTTTGTACAGATAGTCTGAAAATGAGCTTGCGGAGCACCGAAATTTCTCTTGAATTTATTTTTGGGTTTGAAGTCTTTCACAGTAGTATTTGTTTATACCAATCCCTTAAATGGGTGGCAAGTACTTATACCCTAGTTAGGCGGCTTTAGTCAATGACCACATATTCTGCTATGCTGTGCGGGTGAACATTACATCAGCTAAATTCGTGAAGGGGATTGTGGGTACCGATCAGGTGTTAGATGAGTTGTATCCGCAGATTGCCTTTATTGGGCGGTCGAATGTCGGTAAATCCAGCCTGATTAACGCCCTAACTCGCCAGCAGGGTTTAGCTCGGACCAGTGCGTTGCCCGGACGTACCCAACAGATTAACCTTTACTTCATCAACCATAATACCTATTTTCTGGACTTACCCGGCTACGGCTATGCCAAAGTGTCCAAAGATGACCATGATTGGTTTCAGCAGGTTATTCAGTGGTACTTGTTTAAGTCGAATTATCGGCAAACCAAGATCGTCTTAGTGTTAGATGCTAAGATTGGTCCAAGTGATAAAGATTTAGCGATGATTGAACAGTTGGAAGAGAACGACAAACCGTTTATCATTGTAGCCAACAAGATCGACAAAATTTCTTCACCGCAATATCAGGAGCAATTACAACGCTTACAATATTCCGTGGGAGACTATCGCATTATACCGCTGTCCACTAAAACCCGACGCGGCATTCCAGAGTTACTACAAGCGATAACTGATTAATACTTGGTTTTATTCTACTCAAATGTTTGTGAGACTTCCACAAAATAACGATCTTGCTCAGTAATCCGTGGTTCCACAAATAGAGCGCGTTGGTTGATGCCCCGCAAATATAAGCCAGTCAACGAGCGCACCCGGGATAAGGCTACATAACCCATTCCTGGTGCGAACGATTTGGACAAATCAATCTCCACTTCATCTAAGGTCATCCCTTGGCTTTTGTGTACGGTAATGGCCCAGGCTAAGCGTAACGGCAATTGCGTAATTTGTGCGATTTTCTTACCCTCGTGTTCCACTATCCAGCTTTCCGGGTAGATGGTAATTACTTTATGGTCGGCCGTTTGGATTTCAACGGATTCGTTCCCAAAATCTATGACCGTGCCTAAGGTTCCATTCACATAACCGGCTTTGATATTATTTTTCACGCACATTACCGCCGCGCCTTTTTTTAAACACAGTTTGATCGGTGCCAGACAATATTTTTTCAGCAATGCGACTTGATCCTTTTTGCCGGTGTGCGTCATTTGAAATTGTTTTTGGGCGCCGGGTAGTTTGACCAATTCAGCCATATTCACAGCGTCGACATCAATGTTATGGGTATACAATCGAGTCGGCGTGAGATGATCCGGCAAAGGTTCATCTAACCTGACTTGCAGTTGTGCAACCGTGTCTTCAGAAACTTCACTACTACGGATATCTTGCAAAATGGCCAGTAGGGGATCATCACTTTGGCGATAGACTAATTCCAAGTAACAGGTCACTAAATCCAGTTCCGGCCACACGGTGGATTCAAAGGCAAAGCGGACCGGCGTGCCGCCGCGAGTGATCGGCGGTAACTGGAAAAAATCTCCTGATAACACTACCTGAATGCCGCCGAATGGAGCATTGTTATTTCGGATGGCGCGTAAAATAATATCCACTGAATCCAGTCGATCGGCATCGAACATTGAAATTTCGTCGATGATTAAGATATCGGTTTTATTGAAGCGAGTATGTAAATATTGCTTCTGTACTAAACCATCTAAGGCGTATTCTGAAATGTGGTCAGCAATACCTAAACCCGACCATGAATGTATGGTTACGCCACCCAAATGTGTCGCGGCAATCCCAGACGAAGCTGTTACCGCAATCTGCTTACCGGCTTGTTTAGCCCACTGTATAAAATCATTCAATAAAAACGTTTTTCCGGAACCGGCTGGACCAGTTAAGAATACGTTTCTGCCAGATTGCAAATGCTCGAAGGCTTTGGATTGTTGCATCCAACTAGCGGCGTTTCTTCTTGGCAGCTAGCATAGCTGCCTTAATGGCCAGCCGTTTTTTGGTTTTACGGGGGTGTTTTACCTTATTGTGGATACTACCCAGGGCTCCGCGACGTTTCGCCATATCAATAGAGTTGAATAATTATTTATGTCTGTATCATACACTATCTTGACCAAGCGTGCCTAGTCCGCCGAATTGCGGCATTTACTTCATCAATACGCATGTTTTGATCAGTACGTTCAGCTTCATGTCTTTGTTGAGCCTCGATTATTTTTTGATCAAGTCGTTCATTAACATCAGTCCAAGTTTCTCCTGGTTGTTTCCAATCTCCAACTATAATTGCTATATTTTCAGGTTGACCTAACCCTGTCAATTCAAGGCTATTCGCCGTAATACCATAGCTTCGTTGTAATTCTGCCAGGCGTTCAGGTGACAATGCCATTTCAGCTTCGTATTCTTGAATTGCTTCACTTAACCACCGCCGCATTCCTGTTATATATTCTGGGTCAAGATATATGCGTTCAATATTTTCTCTCGTCCAGCCGATTTGATCCATATAGGGCTGGTAGAGATCAAATACCCCGTTTAACCAAGTCTGACTCCAGGCTGCATCTGATGGAGGATTCATCCAAGCTAGTTCCTCAAATATTTGATTATGGGGTTTCAGGCCAGACCTAGCATCATTGATCTTTCCACATACAGCTGCGATTGGAGCCTCAACAATTGCTATGGATTGGCTAATATCATACACCAGGTCATCGGTTGAAACGACATGTTGACCCAGTTCAGCCAAACTGCCCCATCGCATACCCTGTGAATGTTTTAATGGATAGATGTGGTGAGCCATTTCGTGTAATATTGCGCTAGCCTGCCAAGTTGCATTATTGTCCGGAAAGGCATATGCAATATAGCGGTTTGTATGTTCATCGATAGGATTTCCTGCAGCATCTGAGTATGTAATGGTAACTTCTGAGGAATGATACCTACCATCAAAGCCGGAACCATTCAGTGCCGGCTCGACCACAACAAGACCCTCAGTTAATGCGTCGCGCGCCTGTTTAATTAGTTGTGCATACGCTTGTGAGGCGCCTTGTTTAGCATAATGGTTCTGCATCTTACCAGCGGCACTCAATTGGGCTGCATACGGTGCTAAAAAACTTGCCAGCTCAAGCTTTTCTTGAAATACAACCGTTTCCCCCCGCGATAATGGCCTAACTTGTGTGTTATGGTCGGGCTGAGTCGACTGAGGAAATAACGGCCCTAACGCAGCTATCGTTTCAGTGTCTGGTTTGGGCAGCTGCCAGTTGTCAGGCGCAGTTTGTTCCGGCACGTGCAACTGTTGCGTTTTTATATCTGCTCCGTCACAGGCAGTCAATGCTAGTGCAAGCGGTATATACCTTGTCATAATATTGTTGTAATAATATACATTATTATACAATTAATCAATTCAAATACTGTAGCTGGCATTATGCCGTCTTCCAACGGGGATCAGCCATAATGGCTTGATAGCCATGACTAGCGTAAAAGTCCGTTAGAATTTGTTTAGTGGTAGTAATATTTTTAACAATATTAGGATCTTGAGCATGTTCGGGATAGTAGGTGTAGGTTGGCAAGGCCCCGTGGTGCCGCTGCATGTCAGGAATTTCCCGTTGGCTCTCTGTAAGTTTTGATTGATCTCCTTTAGCTAATGCATCTGCAAAATCCCAAATGGCTTGATCTGGGTAGCCCAATTGAATACCTTCATATATGATTTGGATATTATAATCTTCAGGAATCGAACCGCCGGCTTGAGCTGCTTGTAACCACTGCCATACTTTACCGAGCCAACGTCGATAACCCTCAAAGCCTTCCGAACTTTTAAAATCCGGCATTCCTTTAAAACGCGATAGTTTAGCAGTACGCTCGACACCACGGAGGTTCACAATTGCGCTCATTGCCATCAGTTTTTTCTTAAAAGCATGAGTGAGTGGTCCTATGGCTTGCACGATGTTTACACCCACTGGTTCTAACAGATCAGATATATTATCTAGCTCTGTTGAAAATTTCGGTAAATTCATTTCTTTCTCAAGTAGCACAGAAATCTCAGTTTCAGGTTTCAGTCCTGACAGCGTTAAAACAACATTGGACTCAACAAACTGGCGTCCAACCTCAAAGGAAGTGGATTCAAATATTGCCTGAGCGATTTCAGCTACTTGGTTTGCTTCCAGAATTTCTGGTAGTTCTAGCCGCTCGGTCCTTAGTGTGTTTTCAATCATGATGCAGGAGTGACAGGACTTGAACCTGCAACACCTCGTTTTGGAGACGAGTGCTCTACCAATTGAGCTACACTCCTATATGTTTTGCTTTAATATATATAGCCGATTTCATTGAAAATGTCCATACGTGACCCCAAAAAATTGCTAATTTTTGGGGTCACGTGTCCAACTTTTTACATATAAATAAATATATGATAAAATATTTACTATGACATCAGCACCTATCCCGGAAAACGAAATTCGACGCTTAAAGTCTCTTTATCAATTGGACATCTTAGACACTCATCCAGAAGAACGGTTTGATCGAATTACCAGAGCCGCCACCAAAATATTTAGGGTTCCAATTTCCACATTGACAATAATTGATAAAACTCGTGAATGGTATAAATCATGTCAGGGGTTATCGGAGCGGGAAAGCGATCGAGCAATTTCTTTTTGTTCACACGCCCTAGTTACTTATGATGATGTTTTTATTGTGTTTGACGCCACCAAAGATGTCCGGTTTAAAGACAATCCAATGGTGATTGGTAGTCCAAATATTAGATTTTATGCCGGTGTGCCGCTGTGGAGTGCTGATGGTCAACGGATAGGCGCTTTTTGCATCAAAGATACTAAACCTCATCATGATTTTTCTCAAGACGACAAAGATATTCTGATTGGTTTAGCGCTCTGGGCGGAGCTGGAACTGAACTCTCGCAATTTAAGTTTAATTCTAGCTGAACATAAAAGAAATGAAAAAGCATTGATTCAAGCAAAAGCTAAAGTTGAAACCATTCTTACCAGCATTGGCGATGGCGTGATAGCCATAGATGGTAGCACCAAAATAACCATTATGAATAAATCGGCTGAAGATTTATTACATTATCCTGCTAGCGAGGCAATTGGCAAAGATATCAGTGAAATTTTTTCAGTAACTAATTCAAATGATGAACAGTTGTCGCCGGATAATTGCCCGTTTCAGCAAGCCTTAAGTTTGGCTAAACCAATCATTTCGACCATTCAGAATTTTTATTATTTTGTCAGAAAAGATGGAACAAAATTTCCAGTCGCTTTGACCGTGACACCGGTTTTTTTTAATGGAGAAAAAAATATTGGAGCAATTGGCGTTTTTCGTGACATCACCAAGGAAAGAGAAATTGACCGCGCTAAAAGCGAATTTGTTTCATTGGCATCACATCAATTAAGAACACCGACCGCGGCGCTTAACTGGTATGCCGAAATGCTGCTGAATGAAGAAGTTGGCGGCTTAAATCCAAAACAAAAAGAATATCTCAATGAAATTTATCACAGTAATCAACGAATGATTGAATTGGTAAATGCCTTATTGATTGTTTCGCGTATTGAACTTGGTACTTTTACGGTCGAACCTAAACTAATCAATCTGTGCACTTTAACTGATGAGACAATCGATGAATTAAAATCTC
>CAYMXY010000002.1:19058-20383 GCA_964394525.1 uncultured Gammaproteobacteria bacterium
ATTATCAATCAAATTTGTCAACAATCAATTGTGATCCAACCTTAGTTCGAATTATTTTACAAAATTTGCTTTCAAACGCTGTTAGTTATACTGCCCCTAAGGGTGTGATTAAAGTTGCGATTAAAGCAATTGACTCAAGCGTTGCCATTGAAGTTAAAGATAATGGCTGTGGTATTCCCAAAGATGCTCAACCGAAAATTTTTACGAAATTTTTTCGAGCAGACAATGCGCGGACGGTCAAACCAGATGGTACCGGTTTGGGATTATATATCACCAAATCTGTGGTTGAAGCTTTAGGTGGCACAATTAGTTTCAAATCAATCGAGAATAAAGGTACCATGTTTATTGTTACGTTGCCCAAACAAACTGTGGCTACTAGAAAGTCAGGTAAGAAATTAGTATGAATCATCAACCTATCTTAGTGGTGGAAGACGATGTCGCCATGCTGCACGCTTTGACTGATAAATTAACGCGCGAGGGATTTGCGGTGATTCAAGCTAAAGATGGTGAAAAAGGATTAAAAATGGCATTGCGTAATCTGCCCGCTCTTATTTTGCTTGATGTTGTGATGCCGAAAATGGATGGCTTAACCATGATGAAAAAATTGCGAGCCGAGAATGTTTGGGGTAAGAGCGTTCCGATTATTCTACTTACTAATTTAAGTCCCGACAAAGAAGAAATCAACCAACTGGTAGCCGAAGGCGAGCCGGTATATTATTTAGTAAAAACAAACTGGAGTTTGAGTGATGTGATTGAGAAGGTTAAGGAAACGCTTAACCGCTCTTAATTATCTAGTAACACTAATCGTGGCGCTTTGTTCTTCAAATTGAGCATCAACGGTAATGCGTCCGTTGGCGCTTTTTTTAATCATGTAGCCAGCGCCGTTGGCATTAGTTTTTTGTGGTTCATTTGGGATAGAGGTGAGGTATTTTTCGTTAGTAGTGAGAACGGTCAAATCTATTAAGCCAGTACATGAAGCGGCTCCACTGGCGCAAATTTCTGTGGTAGTGGTAGTGATCGTGCTCGGCAACGTGCCATCATTATCAATGGCATATTGGTAAACGGCGCTTAAGATAGTGTTAACGTCTGACCGGCGCTGCGCGTTACGCGTGTCCCCCAGTTGTTTGGTGGGATTGATTGCTAAAATTACAATTCCCGCCAGAATGGCAATTGCCGCCACTACCAGCAAGATCTCTAACAATGTAAAACCAGTTGATTGGGAGCGTTGTTTGGCTGAATGTTTGATCATATTTTATGAAACGACGCGTGGATAAAGTAAGGATATAAAAATTAATAACAGAACCAAATCAAGCACAATCAGGAAG
>CAYMXY010000002.1:20393-34147 GCA_964394525.1 uncultured Gammaproteobacteria bacterium
TAGTTTATCTTATTTTCTTCGATGTAACTAATCATTTTCTTCTGGGCATATTGCTGTAATTATACATTAGGTTGTAGGCGGTCGCAATACCACTGGCTCTTTCCGCCGACTCTTCCTAGAAATCAGCTACTTCTTGCCATGATTGGATGGTGATTGCGGGATGGACAGTGGCCACAATGACTTTTATTTTGCGTTGAACATTACCGATAGTGCCGCTGGTTTGGATAGTGCGATTAGTATTCCCCGCGCCGCTGATAGTTTGGATGGTGCAACTGCCATTGGTAAAGGAAATTGTCTGATTGCCGCTATAGTAAATGGATTCGCGAAGTTTTTGCAAGGCTTCTTCCTGGCAGGCATTAGCCAGCGCTTTAGCTTGATTGGATTGTTGCAAAGTTAAACTAGATTTACCAGCACCAATGCCCAGCAGAATAACTGCCGTGCTAATGGCTAAACCAACGGCGCCAACTATCAGCACACTTAGCAGCATCACATAGCCGCGCCTGTGAGTTGAGGGAAGTTTAACGAACGGAAGCTGATCCATAAAATGTTTTGGTATAATCATATTCTTGTCGGCCAGAAGGATTAGTATAAGTTAGGGTGAATTGTAGGCGAACCACTCCCGGTGTGCCGCTGCGAGACAAATTATAAAAGGTAAGACTGTCAACATTAACCGGAGCGGCGGTCAGCGGCACGGCGGAGCCAGCGCCTTCAGTGATATAAATTACACCTCCAGACAATTCAATTATCGTTGGATCTTTGGCAGCGTCAACCACATCCAGCGATAAAGTGCTGCTACTAGCACCGGTGGCTGGTGAGTTGATTGTTTCCGCATTGCGAATTAGTTGGGTGGTTGTTTGCATTACCTGAGTACCTGATTGTTCAATTTCGGCTATAGTTTGTTGTTTGACACGCGCTTCTAGCTCTACCATTAACCAAGCAACGATCGTAAAAATAATGATTGAAATCATGCTGACATAGAGCAAGGTTTCAATCAGCGTGTAGCCGGATTGATAGCAAGGAGGTGATGAGTGTAAGGTGGACCTAGTCATAATTAATTTGGTTTAACCGAACGCAACTCGCTGGAGTTATCTGTGCCAGCCACCAACGTTCGATTAAGATCATAATCCCAAATAATGCCAGTGGTGTTTCCGGCCATGGCTACACTGCCCAATAAGGTTGGAGTGGTGGGATCACTGATGTCAACTATCATCGTTGGTGTGCCAGTGGTTTCGCTCGCCACCATTACATAAATATCACCAACACCCATGGCTAGATCATTTATTTGATTGCCAACATCCAGCGCGCTGCTTATTAAGGTAGGCGCTGATGGCGTGCTAACATCGATTATTTCAAACGCGCCGTCTGACCGTCCCAGCGCCGCAGTGGTTGAAAAAGCAGCTACGCCAGTGCCATCAGCATTACCGCTGCCGTTATAACTGCCAAGCAGTGCAATACTGGAAGAATTACTCATGTCCACTATGGCCAGTTCAAGTGAATTGTTAGGTGTAGTAACGTAGAGATATTGATTAGCTTGCGCTAAAGCCAAGTTGGTGGCGCTCTCAGCTAAATTCAAAGTAGACAACGTGCTGGGCGCTGATGGCGTGGCTATGGAAATAGCATAGATTTCTGGATCGGCACCAAAATTTCTTCCTAAAAAAACGGTTGTGCCGGTGCCAGCAATCGAGACAGCATCAGTATTTGAAGTTAAATTCAAACTACCAACCAGCACTGGCGCACTTGGACTGCTTAAATCAACCACCTGTAATTCCGCCGTATTATTGGCCGAGGCGATGGCTGCATAATTTCCAACCACTGCTACACTATTGGCCGCCGCACTCAACTCTACTGCGCCAACTTCAATAATACTGGCCGGATTCGACACATCCACCACCGACAATTCCGGTTGAGCTGAAGTATCGCGCACCACAAGTGCATAGGTGTTGCTGCCACTGTAGTATTTATCAATCTCTTGACCATCCGCTGCGCCAGTCAGATCAAGCGCGTCTTCTTCGCTAGGCGCTGCCCAATTACCGAAATTTCGTTGCCAATTTGTAAAATAGGTTTCCAGCATAACTGTGCCAGAACGTTGCGGTGTTTGTGACCAAGTAACCGTACTGGTGCCGCTCCAGCGCCGGGTATCAATCGTCGTTAAGTTCACTACGCGTGTAAAACTGTCAGTCGTATCTGAACTTCCGGAATAAGTCCATTGGTTCGAGGAAATCGCCAAACCATGGTTGCCGGTCGTTAAATTGGTGAAAGTTTCATCGCGAATGTTGCGCGTCGCTTCAAACCCTTCTTCAGCCAGATAAACGGCGCTGGTGCGCGCGCCGGCCAAAGCGGTAATTTCTTGACCATAAATTAGAACTGAAGCAAACGCCGTCACCAACAAACCAAATACCGCCACCGCCAATAGCGCTTCCACTATGCTCAAGCCAGCGCGTTGAGGATCACGTTTAATAGGTGACTGTGCCTTGGTTATTAATGGCGATGGTCGCGGTTTCATTAGTTGAAGTAGTTAAAGTGGTTGTACCAGTTGTTTGAGGAAGACCAGTCAGTTTATTGAACACGATTTCTGTTTGACCGGTTGGCGTAATGCTGGCTGGCAAAGTAAAAATTTCATCTTCGGTTGTGTCACGAGCACTGTAACTAGTTCCTTGGAAAAGAACGATGCTGCCGCTTTGTATCATTACTCCCCAAGTGTTGTCATCAGCCACTGCTTGCGCTAATAATTGAGCGCGACGTAAACTTTGGCCAACAGTGGTAGTGGCCACAGCCAAATCATTTTTTACTTGAAATGTTTGATAAACTGGCAAAGATAACGCAGTCAATAAGCCAATAACCGCCACCACCAGCAGTAATTCAACTAAACTGAATCCATTTTTAGCCGTCATGTTCAAGGTTGAATTTGGCCGATCAGATAGTTAATTGGCAGGATCACCGCCAACGCCAATGTTACTACTCCTAACCAAATAATCACCAGCAGAATTGGCTCCAATACGGCCGCAAAATTTTTAGAAGTAGTATCGGTTTTGGCGGCAAAGCGTTTGCCAAGTTGCAATAAAGTGGTGGCTAAACTACCAGACTGTTCACCGGTAGCGATTAAGGCTTGAATCGGTGTTGGCATTAACTTTCTTAAACCACGATAGGCCTGAAAACTTTGCGCTAAAGAATTACCATCGCTAACAGCAGTAATCAAGAAAGAAAAAAGTTTCTTATAGGGAGCCAATTTGGTAGTGGCAGTTAAAGCAGTGATGGCAGCTACAATCGGCAAACCAGATTCAAGTAAACTTCCCAAAATATAACCAAACCGAGCTAATTCAATTTCAGCCAGCAACTGGCCAATCACCGGCAGGCGTAGCAACAAACCCTGTCCGATAAATTTAGTATCAGGCGCATAGAAAAAAACATAAATCACCACCAGTAATAAAATAAAACTAACCGGAATTATTATTCCGCCAAATTTATCTAACCAGCTGCCAATACTAATAAAGATTACCGTTATTAACGGTAGCGGCACATTCAATCCGCCAAATACGTCGGCTAATCGAGGCAATAAAAACCAAGCAGTGCCCACACCAACCACCACCATTAAACATAATACGATCAAGGGATAAGCCGTGGCGGCCTGCAGTTTAGCGCGGAATAATTGTTGTTGGCGTTCCGTTTCCACAATTACTTTTAAGTAATCGGTCAGCCGGCCAGACTCCTCGCCAATTTTAATCAGCGCCACCAAATGATTAGGGAAAAAGCTGGCGCGGGTAATGGCCAGCGACAACGTGGCACCGGCTTCAATATCAGTTTGAATTTGTGTGACCAGTTGGCGCAGTCGACGCGAGCGCAGATCCGTTTTAATCGCCGCCAGCGCATCAACTATATTCATGCCGGCCGGAAGCAATAGGCTCAAATGTTCAATTAGGTAATTAATTTGCCGACGTGTGCCCGTAATGATCATAGTTCACATTAATTGTGTGGCCGGCGCTACTCGTTTGATTTCGGCTAACGTGGTAATTCCGTTTTTGACTTTTTCAATTCCGTCATCGAATAAAGTGGGTAGATGTTGTTGTCGCGCCAGCCGCATTATTTGTTGGATTGTCGGCCGATGCAGAATTAGTTCCTGCAACGCCGGAGTGACCGGTAACAGTTCAAAAATGGCCGTTTGGCCAAGGTAGCCAATTTGGTTACATTGATCACAACCTTTGCCGCGATATAAGGTGGTACTGGCTGAAAAATAATTGCGCGCCGTTGGCAGGGTTTTTTCCAATTCACGAACCGTGGCGGTGTAACTATAGCGGCAGTTGGCGCAAATTTTTCTAACTAACCGTTGCGCCACCAATAGTTCCAAAGTTGAAGCCAACAAGAACGGTTCAATTTTCATATCAAGCAAACGGGGAATGGCAGTGGCGGCATCAGTGGCGTGAAAAGTTGACATCACCAAATGTCCGGTCAACGCGGCATTGATCGCGATTTCAGCCGTTTCTTCGTCGCGAATTTCACCCACCAAAATAATATCCGGATCTTGGCGAGCAATTGAGCGCAAGCCCTTGGCAAATGTCAGATTGGTTTGCAAGTTAACTTGAATTTGATTGACGCCGACAATTTTATATTCAACTGGATCTTCGATGGTCATGATGTTCACAGACTCGCGATTTAAGCGTTTGAGCAGAGTGTAAAGGGTAGTGGTTTTTCCAGAACCAGTTGGGCCGGTGACAATAATCATGCCAAACGGTTTTTGGGTTGTTTGAGAAAAAATCGTTTGATCGCGTGGCGATAAGCCAAGATCATCCAAGGCAGACTCGGCAATGTATTGAGATAATAAGCGTAGCGCCATTTTTTCTCCATCCAGCGTGGGCACAATCGCAACTCTAATATCAATTACTTTAGAATCGTGCCGGAAGCGAATGGCGCCGTCTTGAGCCGAGAAATGCTCATCGGTCCGAAGTTGGGCTTGTACTTTTATCAGATTAACCATGTTCGGGTATAAGGTTTTTGGCAGCCGGCCAATTTCACGCAGCACGCCATCTATCCGAAATCGAACAATCACTTCATTTTCTTGCGGTTCAAAATGAACGTCGGAGCTGCGCCAGGCAACTGCATCTGCTAATATTTCACTAATTATTTCAGGAGCAACGCGCTGTTGTTTGGTAATAATGTTTTGCCAGCGGTTGGCAATTGGTTTACGGTAAATCAGTAAGCAAGTATCAATATCTTCCGGCAGCGAGTACATTATTATTACTTTTTTCGGCGAAAAAATTTCCGCCAATTCAGCGGCTAACTGTTCGCGCCACGGCGTATCGGTGGTTACAGTCACAGTTGATTCGTCTTCGGCAAACAACACCAACCGGTAACGCTTCGCCACAGCTTCATCTATTTTTAGAACTTGATGAGCCGATGGTTGATTAGAATTAAGATCAGCATAAGGAACGCCACCGGCTTCGGCCATGGCTTGACCCAATAAATCTTTAGTTAGCAACCCCTCACTTAACAAATAATCAGTAATGTCTGCATGATGGCTGCGCGCAAACTTTTCCGCTTGCGCCAAATCTTCTGTCGTTACATAATTTTCTCTCAATAAAATATTTTTTAGCGCCGTTTGATCAAATTTCATGATCAGAATTGACTATGGTATTAATTTGATTAATTAAATCAGACAAAGAAGTTTGGGTTTTGATAAAAAAATCATGTACCCCCAGCGCCGCTGCTTTGTCGATATCCTCGCGTTGACTTAAATTAGTTAAGATGATTATGTGAGTGTTGATCTGGCGTTGGCGCAACGTCTGCAAAACAGCGAAGCCGTCAATTTTAGGCAGCATCAAATCAAGTAAAATAAGATCGAACTTATCATCGGCTAATATTTTTAACGCCTCGGCGCCGTCGCTAGCTACTTGCACCGCATAACCCGCGCCGCTTAATTTTAACAGCATCGCCCGCGCCATCGGTTTTTCATCCTCGACGATTAGAATTTTTTTTGGCGATTGATTGATAGTCATAACTTTTTTCTGGTTGGTGATGCAGCCGCGCGCCGCAAAGTTTTTGTTGGAGTATGTTGGCGGCGTGTGGTTGGGTTAGATTTGATTGGTGTGGTTGATCTAGATTTAGACGGCGAGGTTAATTTTTTCCGCTTCAACCAATAGCGCCCTGCACCATAAATAATACCAGCACTGATAATAAATACAATAAAGATGACCCAATCGGGTTTTAATTGATCAATGATGGTTTGCGGCAGTTGCAATTTTTGTTTGATCTTTTTAATTAATTCCGGTTGTTGCGTGGCATTGGTATTGGCATTAGGATTGGTGATTTCCCCGATGTCAGCGGCATTGATATTGGTTTCTTTAATTGTTTCGTTAGTAATTACGCCATTGGTTGGTTCAGTTATTTCGGTTGTTTCGGTACCGGTTGTTTCCGTAATTTCGCCGGTGGTGGTAGTGCTGTCCGCAGTTTCATTTAGTTGAGCTGGTTCTTCACCAGTTGTTTCGCTGCTAGCCGGCACTGGCAGCAGTGAAAAGTTAATGGCTGTTACTATTTCACCGGACGCTACTGTGACAGTTTGACTAGGGACAGCGCTGTAGCCCGCCGGTGCTTCAACGGTCAGTTTATAAGTACCTGATCGTAAACCATCTAGGGTGTAATTCCCATCTGCAGCAGTGATCGCTGAGGTCAATGCAGAACCGTCGGTAATTAGTTTCACCGTCACTCCCGCTAGGCCAGTGCTGGTGTTGGTATTGGTCACACTACCAGAAATGGTGGCAACGGTTAATGGTACATTAATTTCTGTTGACCGCACGCGGCTAATTAATTCATTGGCGGTTAGGGTGGCTGCCGGCAATAAAACGTTTCCCGCAGTCACTGGTTGGGTCACTAACAATTGATAAGTCACCGTACCACTATCGCTGTCGCGCCCCTTTTTACCAATGGTGCCGAGTTCAACTATCAAATTGTTGCCGCTAACTTTATTATTGTTCCAAGTGAGTGATTTGGCCACAACAGTTGTTTGTGAACCGACCACGTCACTAAGTACAGCCGCGGTGGCATCGCCATCGCCGTTATTGGCATAATGCAGTGTCACGGTTAGGGTATCACCCGGCTGCACCATTAAACTAGAAGCACTATAGCGGGACAATTCATTCACAATTTGAGCTTCCAGCGTGGTCGCGAAGACATTTAACATCAATCCTAACACTGCCATCCCCAACATCATACGCAAAGCAAACAAATGACGTTTAAATTTAGTATAGGAGAAGTTTTTCCAATGCCAATGTTTTGGTTGTTCATCAAGATAGGTATGTTGGTAGACAACGGCCGGATGATTCAACAACATCATTAATATGTGTTTAGGATGTCCAGCAAGAGCAGCAATTAAAATCAAACCTAACAATATCACTCCACCCCAAACCCAATATCCTAATAGCAAAAATTCACTCACTTTAGTAAATAATGCCGGTGTCAAGTAAACGGCACCACTGGCCGACTGTGGCAACCACGGTACTAACTGAAATCCGGCGATTACTTTTTCAAGCACACTTAAAGCCACGGTTTTATCGTCAGTTCGGGTTACTTCTTTCGTTAAAGTTAAAGCAGGAGTTATGGCCGTGTTTACATAAAACTGCTGCACATCACTCCACGGCGAGGTGGCGCCGTGTGGATCCACCGCCTGCACCGCGTAATAATAGGTGGTTTCGTCTTGGAGAGGTGTGGTTACTTTAACTTGCGTCACTCCACGACTGGAAGTGTAAGTTTGGTCGTAGTTTTTTGCTGGATTACTGGCTTGTCCCAGTTGCACTCGGTAGGTGAGGGTATCAGTGGCGTCATCATCGTCGCTGGCCCCGCCCCATTTAAGCAGCGGAGTCAAGCTGCTGGTGGTGTCGGATGAACTGGGACTGAATTCATTACTTGGTGCAGTCGGTAGATCGTTTACCGAATTAACCGTCAGATCAATAGTGTTGGAATTGATGCATTCATTATCTGTATCGCAAGCCGTAAATTTGAGTGTGGTCGTGCCGTACCAATTGGTGGCTGATGTCAAAGTAACATTATTGGCTGTCGCCACGCTGACGGTTATATTTTTGCTGTCAGCTAGATCAAGCGTGTAGGTGAGCGTTTCACCTTCGGCATCACTAAAATAATCATCTAAATCAAATGTGGCAATCAACGAACTGTCTTCATCCCAAATTTGATCGGTTATTGCGCCTGTGAAACTAGGTTGAGTGCGGATGGTGGTAAACGAGGTACAGTCAGAAAAATCGCTGCGATTACCAAAAGAATTAATGTAAGCCACACGCCAATAATAGGTAGTGTCCGCTGACAACGTGCCAGCCGCCACTGCATAACTTTGTAACGCTGATGAGCTAGTGGTATCTAAAACGTTGCCGGTGTCGCCAGCGCTGCAGGCGTTAGTGGTACTATAAATGCGCCAAGTTGAAGAAGCGTGCGTTTCGTAGGTGTCGCTAAAATTAGAAGCCGTTAAGGTAGGAGTGAGATTAGCTAAAGTGACACCGCTAGTGGGAGAAGTGTTGGTTGGTTTATTTGGCACCGACGAACTGTTCACTTTGCTGATTTGGTAGGTAAAAATGCTATCAGTAGTAATGCCGTTGGCTAAAGCCGCTGACCAAGTGCCATCGTTGTCCGTGGCGTCAAAAGTAAAAGTGGCGGAATTGGTGGCATAATCACCGCTCACAGAAATGGTATATGGGTTATAAGTGACGCGCGTGCCGACGCTGTTATAAAGATATTCGGTCACGGTTAGCCAACTGCTGGCGTTGGCGTAATCAATTCCGCTTTGGCCAAAAATATTGTGTTGCACATCGCTCACTGTTACCGTATCGCTGCTGGTGGCGCTAATCACGCTGGTGGTTGATACGGCCGGTGTTAAAGTGACGCGCGTGGTTGGCAAGGAGCTGGCCGGTATCGGTTGATTATCGCGATCTAACACTTCAACCGTGCCGAGCCAATCTTGTTTAATGTCGAATTGATCATTATTGTTTCCGATAGTATTGTCGGTGGCCAGGGTGTCGTAATTGTTTGCTCGCGAATCGAGCTGGTAAATACCGCCGGCGGTGTTATCTGAAATAGTATTACCAGTGACAATTGGACGAGAAATTAAATCTGAACTGGCATTAGCCGGATCGGCGCCGTTGGTATCGTTGGTACTAGTAACTGCTTCAGTGGTTGAATCGTATAGAATTTTAGCTGGTTCAATGAAGATGCCGTATTGGCGGTTGCCGGTAATGGTGTTATTGGTAATGCTGGGGGATGAGCCGCTTACTTGAATGCCATAACTAGTATTTTGATACACAGTATTGCCGGTAATAGTGTTATCAGTTGGCCCGGCAGTTCCGTAATTTTCGGTCCAATAATTTAGAATGCCAACGGCGTTTTGTTGAATTAGGTTATTGGAAATAGTGTTGTCTTTGACTGGGCTTTGGTTGGTGCCGCGACTAGCGGTTTCAATGTACTCACCATCTAGGCGAATACCAACTGGACTACGAGCGATTAAATTTTGTCGATTACTGCCGGTGCCACCGATGGTATTATTGGTATTGCCGCGATGCAAAAATATGCCTTCAGAACTATTGCCAAGCGACCCAGCACCAGCCGACGAAGTGCCAATATAATTACCGTAAACCAAAGTATAAGTGGTACTTAGGCCGAAACGAATACCGCTAGTGGTATTACCGCTAATGGTGTTTCGCGACGTGGCCACAGAGCCTGAATCACTGCACAGCGTCGCGTATTCACTGCTGTCGCACCAGCCAATAATATTTCCAGTGCCGCGAATAAAAACGCCGTGCGTGCCGTTGGCTAAAGCCGTACTGCCACCGGCTGCCAGTCCAATGATGTTGCCGGCCACACGGTTATATGGCACTTGATCAATATAAATTCCAGCGCCGTTGTTTCCGGCAATGACATTTCCTTCCGAGGCGTCGTCTGTACCGTCGCCGTCTGTGCCAAAAAAATTTAAGCTCGCGTTAGTCTGTAAAAATATACCGGCGCCGTTATTGCCTTTGTCCGCCGTCCCGTTTTTGTCTGTGCCGATGTAATTACCGGAAATACGATTGCCATTTGGACCAAGGGCAGTTGTTTCTGTGGTAGTAGATGAAGTGCGACCGATGAGTTCTATCCCATTGCCGGCCGAAGATGAAGTGCTGTCTGACGCGCTGATGACGTTGCGCTGTGTAGCCGCGGAACAAGTTTGACTTTCACGAAAACCAACGGTGTTATTGTCTGCTAGTTTTCCGGTGATAATAACGTTGCGGCTGGGATTGCCGTCGGCCGTTACGCCGTCATCATCCAAGCCAATATAATTACCGGCAATAACATTACTCGTTGTATTGTTGATATAGACTGCGTCGGAATTAGCGCCATGTAAAACATTGCGTTCTTTACTATCATTGGTACCGTCACAATCCGTGCCAATCACATTACTCGCCGTACTCAACATTAGTTGATGATCAAACCCTTCAAATTCTAGCCCCTTAATTTTATTACTGGCTACGGAAGTTGTTAGTGCCGTGAGCGTCGTGCTAGTTGACTTAATGCGAAAACCCGGACGGTCATCATCGCTATCCCAAATGCTGGAAGCGTCTATGGTTGTTGGGCTGTAAAGATTAGGCAGAGCCGAAGCAATAGTCGTCGTGTACTGCCCGTCGTTGTCATAAACGTTTGTATCGGAATTAAAAGCTGAATTGATGGAAAATTGGATAGTATTAGAACCAATCACGGCATTGGTTTGGTTGATGGCGTCACGCAAAGTGCAGTCATTGGCGCTATTAGTGTACGAGAGGCAAGAATTATCCGCCGAATCATCAGTAGAATTGACGGTAAAAGTAGTAATGGTCGTGGAAGGAAAATAACCTATATAAATAGAACCGGAGTCCGTGCCATTAGAATCGCTCCCTCCGGCAGACGTAATAAAATCTGGAATGCTATCGCTGTTAAAATCACCAGCAAAACCGGCAGCGGCCACTCCATCACTGGCCGCTTCACCAGTGAACCGGTAATCGGCTAAACTACTGACGTTTCCAGAGCTGAAATTGGCCGATTTTCCTAAAAATACAAAAACCGCTCCGGCTGCATTACCGCCAGTATCTTCTCCAAAAGCGCCAACGGAGAAATCATCAAAGCCGTCATTATTAACATCACCAAGGGGAGAACAAGCAATTCCGGCTCGGTCCCCGCTTGCGCCCGTAAATTTAATTTGATCGGCCAAGTTGGCTGAAGTTAATTTAGTCGCTTGGCCGTAGATCAAATAAGCCCGTCCTGTTGCTGTACTATAATACCAAGCGCCGATTAAAATATCATCATACCCGTCATTATTCACATCGCCGGCCGAGGACACCTCGCTGCCAGCACCATCCGTCCCTTCACCGGTAAAGTAAGCATTGGCTACTGAACTGATGACATTGTTGCTAAAATCAGCCGCTTGGCCATAGACTAAATACGCGCCAGTAGTAGTACTGGGTGTGAACATGGTCACAGCGCCAACTAAAAAATCTTTAAATCCATCACCATTGACATCGCCGGCCGTTCCTATATTTCCTCCTACAAAGTCACTAGCCTTTGTGCCCGTGAAGCGAGCTGTCGCCCGATCCGTAATACTGCCGGAAGTAATTTGACTTGAACTCCCATAAATAATATAAACCGACCCGCTGTTGTTATAACTTTGATCATCACCCCAGGCGCCAACAATAATATCATCGTAAGTGTCATTATCAATATCAGTTACCGCTACTGCATTACCTAAACCATCTTGAGCGCTGTCTCCGGTAATTCTAGCGGCCACGGTGCTAATATCCCCGCCGGTTAATTGAGCCGATTGCCCATATAAAATATAAATAGCGCCAGCACCAGAAGCGGCCGTATCATTATTGTTGTTACCAGCTACAATATCATCAAAGCCGTCATTATTGAGGTCGCCTATAGCCAAAGCGGCCCCATCCGTCATGCCGCCATTGGCACTGCCGTCGTTGGAGGGAGCGTTGTACTCCACCGCGCTAGATGAACTTTGCGACCCGCCCAGCACCTTGCCATCACCATAAATAATATAGACGGAGCCTGTGTTTGAGCCGCTGGTGTCAGCATATTCCGCACCAAAGACTACGTCTCTAAATCCGTCGCCATTGATATCGGCGCCGAGCGTCGCGCTGCCCACTAAATAACCGGCTGTTTCGCCGGTGAAGCGCGCTAAACTACTTAAAGAAATGTTTTCTATGGCTAGCGCCGTCCTCCAAGGAAAAGTTGATGCAACAATTACAATAAATATTAAGCATGGAATTTTTTTCACAAAAAATATTATACAACATTTACTAACCGCTGTAAAACTTCTAGTAGCTTTTTATTCAATACCCAATTCTTTTCGCCGAGCGGCAGTTTTACTTAAAATTAGTTTACGCAGGCGCACTGATTGCGGTGTGACCTCAACTAATTCGTCGTCGCCAATATATTCAAGAGCAGCGTCTAAATCCATGGTGTGCGGGGTTTTGAAGTGTTCATCGCTGCCTTCGCCTTTTGAGCGCATATTGGAAAGCTGTTTAGTTTTGCAGACATTTACCGGAAGATCGCCGCTGCGCGCATTTTGCCCGACAATTTGTCCTTGATAAACAGCAACACCGGGTCCAATAAAGAGAATACCGCGATCTTGCACATTGCGCAGACCATACAAATTACTTGCGCTAGTTTCAGTGGCAATTAATGAACCTTGTTCGCGTTCATGATATGCTCCCGGGTCAGGGCGATACTGATCAAAAATAGTGTTCATGATTCCAAGACCGCGCGTATCAGTTAAAAATTCATTGCGGTAGCCAAATAGACCGCGCGTTGGAATGATGAATTCAAGATAAACTATTCCGTTTTCCACGGTCATATTTTTTAATTCGCCGTGGCGTTGGCCAAACTTCTGCATAATAATACCAGAATGCACTTCCGGCACTTCAATAAAAACTTGATCATACGGAACATGCGTTTTTCCGTTGATTGTTTTGGTAATCACTTGTGGGCGTGATACTTGCAATTCATAACCCTCACGCCGCAGCCGTTCAATAAAAATTGCCAAATGCAGTTCACCACGACCGGCCACAATCCAGTCTCCGGTTGGGTTATCGGTGACACGCAGCGCCATGTCAGTTTCCAATTCTTTATATAGCCGTTCGCGGATTTGACGCGAAGTAGTAAATTGACCTTCACGACCGGCAAATGGAGAGTCATTAACGCTGAAAGTCATTTTTACAGTCGGTTCGTCGATGGAGAGCAATGGTAGCGCGACTGGCTGTTCCGGAGCCGCGATAGTTTCGCCAATATTTATATCGGGAATGCCGGAAACGGCCGCAATGTCGCCGGCTGAAACTTGTTCAACTTCTGCTCGATTCAACCCCCGAAATGTCATCACCGAGGTAAGTCGGTAAGGTTTTTGTTCGCCGCGACGATTGATGTGCATAATAGTTTGGCCGGCGCGTAGTTGGCCGTTATGAATGCGGCCGATCGCAATGCGGCCTTTGAAGTTGTCGCCGGCTATCGTGGTAATTAACATTTGCAACGGTTTATCGGCGTCACCGGTTGGCGCTGGAATATGATTAATGATAGCTTCGAACACCGGAGTAATATCTGTCATCGAATCCAGTACAGGTTTAGCGCTAGCCTTTCCTAATTTGGCAGCAGCGTAAATTATTGGAAAATCGGCAGACGCGTCATCGGCGCCTAATTCAATAAAAAGATCAAAAGTTTTGTTTAATACTTCATTAATGCGGGCATCGGGTTTATCT
>CAYMXY010000003.1:0-15657 GCA_964394525.1 uncultured Gammaproteobacteria bacterium
GTTGCCAGTGGCAGAAACTACAAATAATACCTTATCCAAAAATACCCGCAAGTAATTTTGACAATGGGTAAAAATACTCGCGTTTTATTTTAACGATTTCACCGCGCGCACAAATTGGCGGCCGCGTTCAAATTCGTTCATTAACGGCAGCCAAGTTACTCCGGGTGAAAGTAGAATTACATCTCCCGGCCGCGATAAATTCCAAGCGGCTTGCACGGCTTGCGGAATGGGTTTAACGTTTACTCCCGCTGGAAAATTTTTAGTGGCATTTCCCGGAAGAAGAATCAAATGGCGCGTTCGTTGTTTAATGGCGGCGCGCAGGCGGTGCAGCGGCAAACCTTTACTATTACCGCCGGCAATTAAAATTATCGGCTGGGTGAATGAATGCAGCGCCGCAATAGTGGCATCCGGCGTGGTGGCAGTGGTGTCATTCACCAACAGCCGCCCGCGATACTGCCGCACTACTTCCAACCGGTTCGGCAACGGCTTGAAAGCACATACTACTTGACGCATCGTTTTTTCCGTAACGCCTAACGTGCGACCAACTTCCCACGCGGCGCCGACATTATAATAATTATGTTCCCCACGTAAAACGCACCCAGTCACAAATTTAGCGCCGAACCAGCGCACTTTGGCGTTAGTTTTGCGCGCCAAACGGCGCACCCGTGGATCGTAGCGATTAAGCACGGCAAAATCACCGCTAGTTTGCCCTAAAAAAATTCTAGTTTTATCACGCGCATACGCCGCCATGGTGCCGTAGTAGTTCAAATGATCCGGAAAGATATTTGTCACAACAGCAATATGAAATGCCGGTTTCACCAAATCACGCAACAGCCAACTCGACATTTCCAATACCACTATAGCTTCGCGCTTGATCTTGTTCAAAAAAAATAATGGCGATACACCGATATTCCCGCCAAGTTGCACGCGTTGCGCGCCAAACTGCCGACGTAAAATTGCACCAATTAAAGCAGTCGTAGTGCTTTTACCGCGCGTGCCGGTAACGGCGATTAACGGCACATCGGCCAGAACCGGAAATCGCTCGCGCAACGCTTCTAAAAATAATCCAATATCATTGGTAATCGGCCGGCGCAATTTTTTGGCATACCGCACCAACGGCGAACTATCCGGCACCGCCGGATTGCGCACAATCAAACGAGCGCGCTTAACATCGCTTAGCTGATGCCGTCCGAGCACAAAACGCACGCCCAATCGCCGCAATCGCCGCAGCGTTGGTTGGTGCAATTGCGCCGCCGGTTTTAGATCAGTTGCCACCACCGCCGCGCCGCGCCGCGCCAACCACTCCGCCGCCGCCGCGCCGCTGCCGTGCGGATACGAACCCAAACCAAGAATCAAAACCGGCACACCTTGATAATTAGACAAAGTGCTCATGCCTTAACACTCACACCAATTTTTGTCTTTACGTCCGCCAAGGTCGACTCTGCCAAAACGCGCGCCTGCTCGGCGCCGCTCTCTAAAATGTGTTGCACCGCCGCCACGTCAACCAGATACGAATAATATTTTTGCTGAATCGGCTTTAACCACTCAACCACCACTTCCGCCAGATCGTTTTTGAACTTACCATATCCTTGCCCAGCATACAGTTTCTCTAATTGCGCCACGGTTTGCCCAGTCAATGCTGAATAGATTGTGAGTAAATTTGATAACGCTGGTTTATCAGCGCCGGCTGCGACCGTTGTACCAGAATCAGTCACCGCGCGTTTAATTTTTTTTCGCACCACTTCCGGCTTATCGGTTAAGGCTATATAGCTCCATTCGCTACCGCCTGATTTACTCATTTTTATTGTGGGATCATCCAAACTCATGATCCGCGCGCCGATTGGTGGTTGCAGTGATTCCGGCAGCGTGAAAGTTTCACCATAACGCTGATTAAATCTTTCCGCCAGATCGCGCGTTAATTCCAAATGTTGTTTCTGATCTTCCCCAACCGGCACCAAGTTAGTTTGATAAAGCAAAATGTCGGCTGCCATTAGCACCGGATAAGTGAACAGTCCTACATTCTGCTGACTGCGTTTAAGTTGTTTAAGTTTATCTTTATATTGCGTCATGCGTTCCAATTCGCCCATTCCGCACAAGGTATTTAATATCCAAGCCAATTCGGTATGTGCCGAGACAGCCGATTGTTGAAATAACACAACGCGTTTAGGATTAATCCCTACAGCCAAATAAAGCGCCGCTAACGAATATATATTCTCGGTCAGCGTTTGCGGATCTTGCCGTACCGTTAAAGCGTGATAGTCAACAATGCAAAATAACGCTTGATGATCGCGCTGTAATTCTAGCCATTGCCGCAGCGCGCCAATGTAGTTTCCTAGATGCAGCGCGCCAGATGGTTGAATGCCAGAAAATATCCGAGCCATTGCTCTATTATACGACTTTATCGACTAACGTCCAATCCATATTACATTTTTTAAATATATTTACCTGAGCCCAGAAATTAGACAGATGCGAAGTTGTGGAGACGCAGCCGCGACCGAGCCGTAGTAGAGCTACGGTGAGAGAGCGGCGGCGGCGAACAACAAGCCCGTAGGGTTCTATTACCCGGAACATCCGGCTTGGCCGGGGAGCTGGGCAGCAGAACAGATGGCAATTTCTGGGTTCAGGTTATATTACGGGGTGGTGTCGCAAATTGTATCGTAACTGTAAAGTAATCGCCAATAGTAACGCGATAATGGCAATGCTGGTGGTAATAAGAAATAACCAAGTGGCGCTGGACAAAGATTCAGTCTTCTGCACCGTAAATTCAGCAATCGTTAATGGATCACTTTCGTTTACGCCGTCAGCCGTGCGCATCGCCGCATAAACCGTCCCCGGCGGCAAGACAATGCTGGGAATCGTGCTCTGCCAAGTACCATCTGGTTGCACGGCAATGACTTGTTCTAGGTTAGCTTCTGGAATACTAACAATCACATCTTCACTGGGCGCTAAATTCTTTCCGGAAAAACGTATTTCGGTATTGGTAGGTACGCTATATTCGTCTAGCCCAATATAATGCACTTCAGTCACCAAAGTAGCACCGGAAGTGGTGACAGTTGTGACTGGTTGACCATTCTGTAATGCCTCCACAGTTACATCGGCTAACGACGGGGTGGTAAGCGCCAACGCCGGCAACACAACAAATTGTAGTAAAGTCGTTAATAAGGTCATAAGTTATTTGGCGTTTCAGTGGCTTGCCTTTGTTTATGCTTCAATTGCAGAATCAATCCAATCATCACTGCTAAAGCGGCGATGGCTAAATTAATCAACACTAACCAAGTGGTGTTGGATAACGTCTTCTTTTCTTGAATGACAATTTTGGTAACTTCAATTTGATCGCCACGCGTGCCGTTGATTTCGGCCGCAGCGTAAACCACATGCTCGCCAGCGCCTAATAATTCGGCTGGAATGGACATTGTCCAGTGGCCGTCGGTGTCTAATTGAGCAATTTTTACGGTTGGCGTGGAAAACATCGTCACTTCCACATACATCGGTTGAGTGTGAAGATGATAAGGGATCATCGCCGATTGCGGTAAATCAATTTCACCGGAGAGTTCAATCATGGCTTCAGCTTTGGTTGAAGTGTCACTGGCATCATTTGGCTGGCGGCGGAACCACTTACCAATATCAATGGTTGTCTCGCGCTGCACTACTGGTATAGCGTCCGGAGTTACCGTAGTAGTGGCATCTGGTGTAATGTTTAGTGTAGTGGTTGTGACTTTATCACTCAAAGTTCGTTGCAACTGTTCTTTTTGCGTTGAGGTTAAGCGCACTACTTCGGTAGTAATAAAAGGATAATCGGTTGGTTGCGTTTCGCCGGTTTGGGTATAAGCATTAGTGGCTGAGTTTTGAGTAGCTTGTTCGACTTCGCTGAGATTTGGCAAAGCTTCCGCCGAATCTAAAGTATCATCAGTTGAATCAGCAATACCGTCATTATCAGTATCGACGCTGGTGCATGAAGTGCCAACCAACGTTTCGGTGCTGTCGTTGACGCCGTCGCCATCACTGTCGGCAACTGCCGGATTACAGCCAAGCCGATTTTCTTCACCATCGCTTAATTGATCGCCATCGCTGTCGGCATATTGCGGATCAGTGAGATAAGCGACTGATTCGCTATCAATTACGCCGTCACCATCGGTGTCTGCTTGCGCCGGGTCGGTGCCAATAGTTAACTCTAAACCATCGCTTAAACCATCACCATCAGAATCGGTGACTGCCGGATCTAAACCATATTGCTGTTCCAGCAGATCGCTTATTCCATCATGGTCGCTGTCTAATCGGCCATTTTCAGAAACGACCGTTTCAAAAACGTCGGACAAGCCATTGTCGTTTGTATCGGTGGTAATGGCCGTTTTAGTTTCAAATGTAGCGTCAGCACTGGTTGAGGTTTTGCCTTCGGCTGAACATGATATTTGATAATGGTAGGTTGTGTTTTGATTCAAACTAGTCACCGTAAACGTATGGTTTTGCGTGGCAGTGGTAACTGCTTCCGCTATGCTTTGGTCGGTGGCGCCGACGGCAGTGCCGTAAAACAAGGTACAGCGTGCCGGTACAGAAGTATTAAAAGTTAACGCCGCCCGATTGGTTTCACTGTTAATAGAAGTATCAGCGATAGTAACTGGTTTGACCTCGGTTGGTTTTTCCTCGGGTTTTTCCTCGGTGACAGTTTCGGTGGGAGTGATTTCTTCGGTAGGTTTAGTTTCGGTTGGAGTTGGAGTAGGTGTAATTGTTCCACTGCGCCGAGCCGCGATGGTAAAGGTGAAGGTAGCGGTAGCCGACGGCAGCCCCAAACTATTAGTGTTCTTTAAGGTAACTGTGTAAGTGCCGGGCTTAGTAAACCATTCCGCCAAAGCAAAACGGCGCTCACCATTTTGAAATTGCGCTTCGCTTAACTGTTGGCCAGCGCTATTTAACAATTGAACCACATGATCGTTTGGCCCCAATACGCGTATTACCGGCGCTACTTTAAAAGTTTTATTATTCGCCGGATCAACCACTGCCGGTGCTACTGGCCGATAAGTGCGGAAAATTAAATAATTATAATCCTTGACAACGCTGCCATCGGGTTGGCGATCAATTATACGAACTTTGGTAACTCCCACCGGTAAATTTACTAATTTCAAAGTAAAGTTCCAAGCCACTGCCGCCGTGCCGCTGCCAGACGTCACCGTTGCCTGCATGGCACCATCTACCTGCGGAATATACAATTCAACGCTGTGACCCGGCGTGGTTAAGCCGGTAAAGGTCGGTTGGCCATAAATTATGCGATCGTAAAAATGTGAACTGCGATCATCGGTCGTTAAGGTATTATTGGCTGCTACATCGCTGATAATAAAATCCTGTGTCCAGGTGCCGCCGCGCGCATCCACTAATTTCAAAGTGTAAGCGCCCAAGGCTACGCCAAACGGTGGCTGACATTGACCTAAACCGTCGGTTATATCCGCGCGACAATGGAATAATTCTGCATCGGCTGAATTAAGCAAACTTACGATAACATATTGCGCTTTTGAAGCAACCACAAATTTCTTTGGCATTCGGTAAGATACCGCTTGTGCCGGAGAAATTAACTGTGGAATATCCTGCAACGTGAAAGTAAACCGCTCCGCCAAGCCAGTGGGATTAAGATAATCTCCGGCTTTATTTATAATGCCGGTCGAGACAACGTATTGCTTCTCCATCTCCAACAAATCTTTTTTAACTTCGATGGCTACTTTACCTTTGGCGTCAAACGCTTGCTTGCGATCAACGATGGCCTGTTGTTTTTTCTTCACCAGCGCCAAAACAAAATGTAGTTGTTCATCGGTAAACCGTTTGAAAGTATCGGTAAAGGTAAAGGTGAGGTCGCCGTATTGTAAATCAATGTCATCACCGTCATTGCCGGCCACTTCAGTAACCCGATCTTGCTCATCGGTAATGGCAATGGTTGAAGCCACCTCGTCGGCGTAAGTCAATTTGGCCGCGGTGGTAAAAGTGCTAATTAATTCAACCGTGCTGTTGCCGCTGGCGTCGGTATTGGTCAGACGATAATAGTAAATGGTAGATGGTTGCAAGCCGGTTAAACTTAAACTATGACTGGTTTCAAAAGTAGTGGTGCTAACGCTTTCGCCAAGTTGTTCGGTGGTTCCATATTCAATGGTTGCTTTGGCCGGTTCGTTTGTTGTCCAAGTAATAGTAGCGGAAGTATCGGTCACGGCCGTAACGGTTAGATCGCTTACTACCGGGCCGGTGCTGTCTCCGGTGGTGGAAAAGGTGCAATCGGCCTCGGCTGTGTTATCTTCAATCTCTGGATCTTCGGCGGTGATAGTGCAGTTATAGGTAATCCCTTCTTCTAAATCTGATAAACTAACACTCTGCTGTTCAGCTGGATCACCATCTAACGTAATTGTTATTTCCTCGCCAACGCCGTCGCTGCGTTCATAAGTAACATTACCGATGGTTGGAAAATTAGTCTGCCAAGAAATGGTTGCCTTGGTTAAGGTTGGAGCAGTCGTAACATTTGAAATGGTTACTGGTGTTTGAGTAACAATAGTATTATGCGGACTAGAATTTGATCCAGCGATTGAAGCTAATCCCCAAATTTGGGTATTGGCCGACAAAGTTTCGTCCTCAAAAAGCCATTTGCCTTCAGCATCGGCGGTAGTTGAACCTAAATATTGCGCCGCTGACTGATCACCGCCATCACCATAAATATCGATCACTGAATCAGCTAAGGCGTCGCCGAAAATTGCATCTTCAAACCAGCGCGTCAGGTTTGGTGGTGTAACCGAAGAAGCCTCATTAACTAAGGTAATAATAGATGTGGCTGGTCGATAATAACTATTTTTTCGGTGAACATTACCGGTAGTGGTGCTGCCGCTATATTCAATAGAAGAAATTTCGGAATGAATAATATTGCCACTCCCGTCTCCGGCTAAATTTGCGCCGATAACGTTATTGCTTGATCCTTCAATTACAGAAATACCGCCTAAGTTTGGTGCAAAATTACCAACGATATTACTGCCGTAGCCAATATTATTGCCGCTGATAGTGTTGGTTGAACTGCCAGCTAAAGTAATGCCAACTCCACCATTGGCGACTATTGTGTTACCACTGATTTGATTATTTGATGAACTGGATAATTTTATTCCGTCAAGAATATTGCCTGAAGTTTGTCCTGAATTGTCTGCGCCGATAATGTTACTATTAAGCGCTGCCCCAGAAGCACTCTCTAATAATATCCCTTGACCGTTATTTCCATAAATTGTATTGCTGGCAATAGTCGTTTCAGTACAGCTATTACAATGCACCCCAACCTGGCTATTATTCAAAATGGTGTTGTGGCTAACGGTGGCTGATGCTGTCGATTGTACTACCACACCTGAGCCACCGTTGCCAGCGACTGCACCATTCCTGTCCATACCGATAGTATTGCTTTTGATTGTATTATCAGATCCTCCATCAACCAACACCCCCATTGCCCCGCTTTCGGTCACATAATTATTAGAGATAGTAGTATCAGTGCAATCATTGCACTTTATCCCTGGTGAAGAAGCGTCGCCATTATGAATAATGTCGTTATTATCTATCAACAAGCCGCTGCGTGTATTGGCAAAAATGCCGTTGCCACCATCACCAATATTATCTTGAAACACCGAGTTAGTAACTGTGCCACCGCTGCCAACCCGTATATTCAAGCCTATGAGGTTAGATGTTGCTTGCACATTATCAACCACAAAATCATCGGCATTTTCCTGAACTTGAATACCAAAATCAACACAATCGCTAATGTTAATGTTCTTGATAGTAATTTGATCACCAATTATGGCAAAACCGTTTTGCTGTATATTGTTACAATCTATTGTTACCCTATTTCCATCATCCGCCAGTCCATCAACTGTTAACCCATCATCTTCCAATCCTTGTAATTGATCACTACTAGTCAATTCAATGGTAAAACCGCTGCTGAACCTGATGGTATCGCCGGCTTCGGCATTATTGATCGCGTCATGCAAAGAACATTCTTCTGGAGATGGTCGGCATTCGCCGTTGTCATCGTTGATATTTGTATTGACTGTTAGAGTAGCCGCCCGCGCCGCCTGCCCATATTTTTCTGGATTGATAATATCAAAAGCCACATACACAAAAAGTATGGTAGTCGCCAAGACCAACGAATAAGCCACGGTGGAAAAACGAAAGGAATGTTGCAAGCGACAATGCGCCGCATAAGAAACTGTGTACCCGCGACTGTTATCTAAATTATAAAGATGGGGAAAACTGCGGTTAGACGGCAAAAATAATACCACTAGTACGTTGTCTATTCCCAACCCAACGTGTAACACCAGCAACCACGCGCCCAAAACCAACTTTTTCAAACCAGAGTTAGTTTGTTGTAATTTTGTTTCGGTTTGCTTAATCCAATCAATTAACATGAGCATTTTTAACAATATTTGGCTATTTTCTTATTAGTTTATCAAAAAAAAAGCCTCCCGTCAAGAGCAGACGGCATAAAATTATACGTTTTATGGGGGCTTGATCTGATTAAACTTCAACGACTACCGGCAAAATCATCGGCCTGCGTTGTGTACGGTTGAACAAGAATTGTCCAATATCATCGCGTAATTTATTTTTTAACCACATCGGATTGGTGGAGGCGTTCTCGGGATGCTTGATTAAACAAATCTTGCGCACTTTATCGCGCGCTTCATCAATTAAGCGTTTAGCGTCTTTCATATAAACGAAGCCACGGGAAATAATGTCTGGATTGCCAATCAATTCTCCGGTTTGCGTTTTGATGGTGACAATAATAACGAACATACCGTCTTCACTCATCAGTTGCCGGTCGCGCAGCACTACTGCTTGCACATCGCCGACACCTAAACCGTCAACCATCACATAATCTGATGGAATTTTTTCCTTGGTCAAACGGCCTTCGCCGCCGGAAAATTCAATAACTTGACCATTAGTGGTAACGAATAATCGTTCATCTGGCCACTTAATCGCTTTGGCTACATCTTTAGCCGCTTCCAACAAAAACCGATTCCCTTCCACTGGAATAATGTATTTGGGATTGAGCAAGCGGTACAACAATTTCAAATCTTCCCCTTTGGCGTGACCGCCGGCATGCACGTCCATCATTTCGTAATGAATTACCCGCGCGCCTTCTTTTAACAAAGTGTCTTTTAAGCGCTGGACGGTGCGTTCGTTGCCGGGAATAACCGAAGAAGAAAAAATTATCGTATCCCCTTTTTGGATTCGAAAAAAACGATGATCGCGTGTGGCGATGCGCATCAACGCCGCGTTACTTTCACCTTGCGCGCCAGTGCACATGATGGTTACTTTTTCGTCTGGCAGGCGCAATGCTTCCTGCGGCGAGATTACGGTTTTGGCGCCAACCTCCAAATAACCCAGTTGCTTGGCAATTTCAATGTTACTGCGCATACTGAAACCTTCGATCACCACTTTGCGACCATATTTTTCCGATACCCAAATAACTTGCTGCAACCGATTTAACAACGAAGCAAAGGTGCCCACGATCACGCGACCGGTCGCCTTACGGAAAATGTCATCCAATGTTTGGCCAATGACGCTTTCGGAAATCTGATGGCCCGGCATCGGCGCGTTGGTGGAATCAGACAACAATGCCAATACCCCTTGCTGCCCAAGATTGGCGATCTTGGCGAAATCGGTCACTTCATCCATGATCGGCATTAAGTCAAATTTGAAATCGCCGGTATGTACCAAGGTGCCTTCCGGCGTGTGCACTACAATCCCAACACAATCAGGGATATTGTGATTGACTCGAAAAAATTCCACGTTGAAAGCGCCTACTTGCAGTGGTTGATCAACTATAATCTCACGCAAGTCAACGCGGCCTTTTTCCGGAAAATCCTCCTGCCGCTTCAAAATAATACCGTTAGTTAGTTTCGTCCCATAAATCGGCGGGTGATGCAACATTGGAGAAATGTGCGGGATACCGCCAATGTGATCATAATGACCGTGAGTAATTAAGACGGCTTTAACATCTTGTTCCCGACCCTTCAAATACGATACGTTGGGAATAATGTAATCAATACCCGGTTGGTCTTCTTCCGGAAACTGTAAGCCGCAGTCAATTAACAGTACGTCGCGGCCATATTCAATTAACGTCATATTGCGGCCGACTTCTTCGGCGCCGCCAACGATGACTACTCGCAATTTCTGGTTGCCAACGCCAACGCCGCTCGGCCGACTGCTACTACCGCCGACTCCGCCGCTAGTTAAGCCCGGCACTTGGGTTCGGGGAATATAAGTGCGCCCACTGCCGCCATTGGCTTTGGTGATAGTGCGCTGAATGGTACGGATTTTCCGTCGAAACGGACCTCCGTGTGAAGATTGTTGCATCATAATATAAATTGGACTTAGGCCTTTGAGCACAGTTCTAGGAAGCAGCGAGCACCGAACCGAGCCTTATTGAAACATAAGGTGAGGGAGGAGCGCAGCGGCTGACAACGAAATGTGCCAAAGGCGTAAGTCATAGAAAATTAATTTTTAATCCGGTCGGTCTTAATATGCCAAGTTGTTATTTTGGCAAAACGATCGGCCGGTAATGAGATTGATTGTGAATTTATACCTTTAATATCATCAGCCAGCGCGTAAGTGTAGTAAGGATTATAAAGAAAAATAGCAGGGGTTTCCTCGGCGAGGATGTTTTGAAAGTGAAAATATTTTAAGCGGCGTTGTTCTTCATCACTGGTCTGACGAGCAGTTTCCAACAGTTCATCGATATTTTTTTGATAGAACACAGCTAAACCATAACCGGGGTGTTCCATTTGTGATGAATGCCAGAAGGCGTAAGGGTCAGGGTCGCTGCCGATGATCTCACCAAACAATAATGCTTCGTACTCGCGCGGACGGATGATCTGTTCTTGAATATCGGCCGGCTCGTAGACATTCACATTAACCTTAATTCCCATTTTTGTCCAGTTGTCTTTCAATACTTCAAGAGTAGAGAGAAATTCTGGTTGATTTACGGTGGCGATGCTGAACTCAAGCACCGTGCCGTCTTTCTCTCTATATTCCCCACCTTCCGAAACCACCCAGCCGGCTTCTTCTAAAATCTGCTGGCCTTTGGCAATGTCGAAACCATATTTCTCAACATCGGCATTATGCCCTAAATAACCCGGTAAAATTGGAGTGTAAATTGGTTCACCTTCGCCTTGCAACGCTTGTTGAATGATGGTATTGCGATCCACCCCCCAAACTAGGGCTTGGCGAACGACGTCTGTTGCCAAAATATCGGAATGCTCTTGGTTGAAGAAGATGGCAGTATATTGCGGTAGTTGTAAACGATAGTAGGCCAACCCCCGCGCCCGATCTTGTAAAATTTTCTTTTGTTCCGCGGTGACAAAGGCCACACCATCGGTATCATGTTGTTCAACCGCTGCCACGGCCGACGCTAAATCAGGATAAAACTGGAATGAAACTTTTTCCAGATACGGTTTGGCGCCGTAATATTGAGCGAATGGCACAAGGTGATAAGATTTAATAATTCCACTACTGTCCTTCACTAGTGAATCAAAAATAAATGGTCCGGAACCAATTGGTTTGATGTTATATTCTGACAAAGTGATATTTTGCGTAGAAATTTTGTAAGCATCAAACCAAATATGTTCTGGTAAAATACCAAAAGTCAAACTGGTAAGAAATGGTGCGAAAGGTTCTTTTAAGGTTAAGGTGATGGTGTAATCATCTATCAATTTAGCTTCAACGCCGCGCATACTTGGTTCTAACGGGCTTTGCCAATTTGGATCCTGAATGGCTTGAATGGTAAAAAGCACGTCTTGGGCTGTTAGTGGGACTTCATCATGCCAGAGTACGTCGCGCTTCAAATATAAAGTATAAGTCAACTGATCTTCAGAAATTTCATAATCACTCACCAAATCCGGTTCAAGACGTTGATCAACGCGGCGAAATAATCTGGAAAAAATCAATCCGCTCAAATCTACGTCCACGTCATTGGTTTGAGCGAGTATGGGGTTAACATACAACGGATGTCCAACGACTGCTTCAGTATATTCACCACCAACTGCCGGTACCACCTTAGTATTCACCAGATAATAGTACACTCCTAACCAGATCGCCGCTGCCACTACCACCAACCAACACAAACCAACCAGCAACCGTTCGCGGGCAGTCAGCAGATTATTGAGATAACGCAATTGGGCGGCGCTCGGCCAGAAACGCTGGCGCACACCTAACACCAGACGCGGAGATTCTTTATCGGGCATAATGTAAAAAGTAAACGGTTGGCTTTGATATTATAGCCAAAGTACAGAGCTTAAACTCAAACCTAAAAATAAAACACTTAATATAATAGTCGCATTAAAGATCATTTTTTCCGGACCGCGACGCGTGGTAAAAATGCTGTCACCGCCGCCAAAACTTGATCCTAAACCAACCCCTTTTTGCTGCAATAATACGGTAGTGATAAGCAAAACCACAACAATAATTTGCGCAATTGAGAAAATAGTTGCTTGATCCATAAAAATAACTTCATTAGCCTAGCGCAGATAGCGGATTTTGTCAATTTAATAATCAATATTCCCAAACCACCCGCATTAGCTGCCAACCCAAATTCCTTGAAGTCTTTTTCGTATGGACCTTCCAAGGGTTTGCAATGGCGGAACAAACGATCAAAACATGATGGCATATCAGGTATTTTTTTCATATTGGTATCGACCCAATAAGTATAGGAATATGAAAGCTGGGACATAATTCATGTACACCTCTTCTCCATTTTTTAATTTCACATTTTTTGAACCAAAGTCCTTGCTATTTTTCGTCACCACAACAAATACAGATTCTTTTTGAATCATTCCAAATTCATATAATCCCTGAATATCCTTATCATAAATACTTTCTTTATACTTCACCTCTACCGCAACAGTTTTCGCAGAGGGGGCATCAACAAGGATATCGATTTCCTTTTTTTTATTTTTTGACCTCCAATAACCCAACCGTGGAATGCTTTCGTATTGATAGGACGCGAGCTCATTAATCGTAGCGGCCTCCACAATCATGCCGGTATCTGTAGAATCACTTAAGAGCAAGTTTTTATCTTTTAATAAAACCGCATTTCTCAATGAGGCGTCCACAATATACCACTTTGATTTTCCTTTGAGAGCTTTTTTTCCTGATTGCTGGTACCCTGGTAATTCTCGAATCAAATAGGCTGCTACCAGCGCATTTAATAGTTTAGTCACTTGGGGTGCACTAATCCTCAACTCTTGCGCAACGGTCCCCTGATCTATAATCAAACCAGGATGCATGCATAGATAGACAAAAAGCTTTTCTAATTCCGGAAGAGTGCGAATGCCGTAAAAAGCGGCCATATCCCGTTTCAACACTTTATCGACAACATCTTCCCGCAGCAATCTTTGCGCTAAATTCAAATCTGATAACAAGGTTGTCTCTGGAAAGCCACCCTTCAACAAGAAGTCGTTGAATGCTTCGTGCAGCGTTTTCAGGGAATTTAATAGCATAACCAATTCAGTAGGCGATTTCTTCTCCAGATGCATGGGCAAAAAATTTTTCGGCAATCCCTCGGGAATTTTTATATCCCCAACTTTATTTGCTCTTAATAGAATATATTCAAAAAAAGATAGTGTATGCACAGGAATTGTTATCCATCTCCCTACTCCGGATTCCCTATCTTTAGAAGTGAAACCTATACTCGCTGATCCTGTTGCCACTATTTTCCACTCCGGATGTTGGTCTACTAACACTTTTAACCAAATTCTTGGCTCATCTGTATATTGTATCTCGTCAATTAGAATTACCTTTTTATCATTCTTTGCAGAAATCGTATCTGTGTATATTTGGATGATGGCTTCAATATTTGCCAGCTTTAAGATTGGATGCTCGATAGAAAAGTAAAGAATATCTTTTGGGTCGAATCCGGCTTGGATAAAAGAATCTGCTAGCTGGTAAAGAATTGTGGTCTTTCCGACTCTTCTTGGACCAGCAAGCACCACCGCCCTATTTAAAAATGGTTCATGAATAATTTTTTTACATTCAAAAAATGCCCCTCTTTTTATTTCTTGATTGAGTGCGCCTGGGACCATTCCGTCACTCCACCAGGGGTTATAACCTTTCAGAACGGCAATTAATGCCTCATTTTCAATCAAGGCCATTTATGTAAGTTAGTTTTTGATCAAATTATATAATAATCTTACTTACTAAATAATATAATGTCAATATGTTATTTTTTTAACTAATGTTAGGCTAAATTATATATATAGGAATCGGTGGATCATACGCAATATATCGATCAAATCAAGATCGTGAATAACATTTATCTAATTATCAAAACGAGTTTGGATACGTTTGACGTTCCAAAAATCGTAACATATCAGCGACCCGTAAACAAACCAAATGGCCACGGTAATAATGGAATGCCGGCCAATTTCCAGCAGTAAAATATCTTGCAAAATTTCAAAGGTCAAACCGATCGGCAGCATCAACATAGCGGTAGTAATGTGGGAAAAAATGCGATCAAAATTGTTGAATGGGTCAACTTGAGCATAAGAATGAGCAAACACGCCGAACATACCGGCCAAGGCCAAAATACTAACGGTAAAAAGAATGTCTCCGTAATAATCTGGATTGGTTTGTTCCAAAAAAAATTTTACCGGTTCGTACAAAAACAATAAACCAATAATCAGCATGATATTCTTAATGAAATTTTCCTGCAGCACTTTGCCGAAACGCATATTTTCGGAATACCGTAAAATTTTGGCTAAACGTAATAGCCGCGCCAAACGCAACAAGCGCAACAACCTTGTGCTGCGCAATGCGCCGATATTAAAAGCAATTAAGAAGAATGGTAAAATGGCGACTAAATCAATGATATTATAAAAATTAAGAATGAATTTGACGCGGCGTTCAGCTGACCACAAGCGAGCGATATACTCAAGCGAAAAAATAATCACCGCCACGGTTTCAAAATAATGAAATAGCTGACGATGAGTTTGAAAAAAATTGGCTGAAAAAATTTCTATAAAAAATTCCGCGCCGGACAGGAAAATGGCAATAACAATAATGGCACGCCCGATCCGAGCTGGCACGGTGCGCGGCTGTTCAAAAAATTCACGCGTTGATTGTTTGATTTGTGAATAGGTCATAATCAATTGATAATGATTTAGATATTTGGGATGGGGTGGGGGTCGCTACGGTTGGATTGAATTTTACCGTTCTGTTAACCGCGCGACCCCTTTGTTTTTCCTCCTCATTCTTTTGCGATGAGTACCACGGCCAGTTCGGCGGCAACTTTCGCCGCGACGACTTCGTCGAGGCAGAAGGCTGTCCACTGCGCAAACAGCGGCGCATGCTGAACGGCGAGGTACTCGACGAGTACGGTGGTGGCGGTTGAGTCGGCGGCTTGTGATAAGCCACGCGCGTCTGATGGAATCGGCATGTCGAGATTTGACGCAAACACGATCTCTACGTCGACCGCGCCTACCTCGACTCGCTCGAAACGAACACCGGCGCCCGTGAGACAGTTGATGAATTCTTCGTCCTTGGCCTGATCAAAAGCCTTGAACTTGAGGTTCACTACCTTGCCGGCGCAAGCGATGTCGCTGACCACCTGCCTAACTGCCTCCGCCAACCGTTGGCAGATAGCGCGGTCAACCAACATCGTGC
>CAYMXY010000003.1:15667-21334 GCA_964394525.1 uncultured Gammaproteobacteria bacterium
AGCACCTCGGCAGTGGTCACGATGCGGCCGTTGTCGATTCCCTCGAGCAGTTGAACAATCGCCGCAGTCACTTCGTCGCTGGCTACGTCGTTAAACGAGCCGGAGCAGACGACAGCGGCGACGGCCTGCTGCACGTTCGCTCGCTTGTACGTAACCATGTCCAACGGATTCCCACGGACAAAGAGCACGCGTCCAAGCGAACGAGGAACGTCTGGCCGCTCTTCGAACATGGCCGAGATCACGACCACGTCGTTGCTCACTCCGTACTGCCGCAATCCGCGCAGCAAAGCCATCAGGTGCTGCGCGTCTACCGGGTTGATGATGAAGATGAGGTTGTGGCCATGCACAGCCGACAAACCACGTGACGCACGCGTGGTGAAATTCACCAGCCATGCAATCAGTGAAGCGGTCATGAAATTACGACCAGCTTCGGACACGAGGTAATAGCCAAAGGCCATCATCTTCCCGGCGTCAGTCTTCGGTGAGATGTCACCATATCCAATCGTAAAAAACGTCGTCGATGACCAATACATAGAATCCAACAGACCGACGTTTTCGAACGCAGCAAAAACCACACCGAATGCTACCACCACCGCCAAATTGACAGACACCAACGTGACCACCAACCGGCCCGTCGAAAGCATCTGAACAAAATGCGCCAGCCTCTTAAAAAAGCCGTTCATCACTCACCTCGTCCTTTTTGATTTTTATTGAGCGAATATTTGCTGTTTTAAAAACAGCGCTTCACGATAATCAATTCAATAAATAATGTCAATAAATTACCTAAAATAACATAATTTAATTAAAAAATAGCCCAAAAATAGCAAAATAATAAAAAAATGTTGTCAAAAAAATTGACAAAAATTGTAAAATATCTAATTATATCAGTATGGATATTATCCCTGAACTCACTCAACTAGGCCTAAATAAAAATCAAGCGACTATTTATTTAGCAGCGCTTCAGCTTGGCTCCAGCACCATTGCACAACTTGCTAATAGCACTATCTTGAAACGCCCTAGTGTATATTTGATAGTTGATGAACTGGAACGTCGCGGCTTACTGAAAAAAAATATTAAGGGCAAGAAAACATTTTGGCAAGCTACCGACCCAACCGAATTAGTACGCAAAGCGCAACAGCAACTGCAACAAGCCAATCAACTATTACCTGCTCTCAAAGCCGTCCATAACCTTGATCCAGTAAAACCAAACATAATGCTGGCCGATGGTGTTGCTCAGGTGCGCGCCGTGTATAATCAGTTATTTACTTATCTGCGCCTGCATCCGCAGGAAGAATTGCTAATTTATGGCGCGCTGTCCGATACGCTGGAATATTTTGTCACTGAAGTAATCGATTATTTCTACAGTCAAATGAAACAATCAAAAAATGTTGTGCGTGAAATTGGCAACGATGATGCAGCCACCCGACGTTATTATCGGCAATCGCACCGCCTTAATCCGCGTCATGATATTCGCTTGATCAATCCGCGGCACGGCCACTTTTGGCAGACCGATAATATGCTCTATGGCGACACTCTCATTATTTTTTCCGTCCGAGAACAAATTTTTGCCATCACCCTTCAATCACCCAACATTGCCGTAACTTACCGCACTCTGTTTAACATGGCTTGGCGCAGTGGCCGACCACTATGAAAGGTTATACCTTCGGCAATATATTCCTTCATTAATGATTGATATGGAATATCTAATTGATTAGCCTGTTCTTTTAATCGGAAAATTAAATACTCTGGCATGCGAATAGAAATAGCGTGGGTGGTTGGTTTAAGATTTGGAAAAGAAACTGATTCGAAATCAGCGGCAGTAAAATAATCTGTTAAATCTAATTTCGACCAGAAATTTTGTTCTTGGTTTTCTGATTTAAATTTTGGCAGACGTAATTTCTTTTTCATAATAATTGATGTTCTTTTTTATTAAGGTCTCTCGCTGAAATTATTCGAATGGTCGCACTTCGTTTTGTAAATACAATAAAAAATGCTCGATTCTGTTTAGTATATCCAATCAAAATATAGCGTGCTTCTTCATGTGAATGGAGGGTATCGCGCAATATTTTTTTCCTTTCCGAAAAAAATACTTCCTCACATTCCTGATTAGTTACTTGATGTTTAATGAAATTCTTGTCCTGGTTACCAGCATCCCATTGGAAAGCAACCGGGGTAACAAAAATATTCATATATTAATTGTATATACTATTCAATACAACGTCAAGGACTAGGCTCTACCATCATTATGGTAGCAAACGATTTTAATTTATGCTATTCTACTTGGCGCTATGCACGAATTATTAGTCCCACTGAACGAGCCGCAACGCCGCGCGGTCCAAACTGTTACTGGACCGGTTTTAATTTTGGCCGGCGCCGGTTCCGGAAAAACCAAAACTTTAATTCATCGCATCGCTTATTTAATTGCCACCAAACAAGCACGGCCGGAAAATATTTTAGCAGTCACCTTCACCAATAAAGCTGCCAAAGAAATGAAAGCGCGCCTGCAACGACTGCTAACCGGAAAAATTTCCACTTGGCCAACGATGGGCACCTTTCATTCTACCTGCGCACAACTGCTGCGGCGTGAAATTGCCGCATTGCACTACGACCCGCGCTTCAATATTTATGATGAAGCCGATTCGATCAATTTGGTTAAAAAAGTAATGAAAGATTTGCGTTTGGATACGAAAGCGATCTCACCAAATTCGGTGCGTTATCGCATCGCCGGCGCCAAAAATGAATTACTTGAGCCGTCGGCTTATGAAGATGCGGCTGCTGATATGATCGAGCGCACTGCCGCCGCCTGCTATACACTTTATCAAGCCGAGCTGCAACGAAACTCCGCCCTTGATTTTGAAGATTTACTTCGTTTAACGGTAAAAATTTTTCAAGAACAGCCGGCGGTGTTGAAAAAATATCAACAACTCTGGCGTTATATTTTGGTTGATGAATATCAAGACACCAATCATGCGCAATATGTTTTAGTCAAACTGCTGGCGAAAGAGCATCATAATTTATGCGTCGTGGGTGATGATTACCAATCGGTGTACTCATGGCGAGGCGCAAATTTGCAGAACATTTTGGATTTTGAAGAAGATTATCCCAAAGCCACGGTAATATTATTAGAACAAAATTATCGATCAACCAAAATCATTTTAGAGGCGGCTAATGAGATTATTAAATATAATGTAAAACAAAAGGAGAAAAAATTGTGGACGGAAAATGATCGCGGTCATAAAATTGTTATCAAAGCAGTGCCCGATCAGCAAGCAGAAGGTGAATATATTATTCGTGAAATTTTTATGCCTGAAACAGCGCCGTTTGGCGGAATAACCTCTAATACAGCTGTTTCAAATAAAAATGATCTTGAATATGTGGCGGAAGATGATAGTGAAATGGAACCAACTCAAGCACTCAGTCAACTTGATCGCATCATGGCTAGTCGCAGTTGGCAGCAACATCAACTCGATCAACGTCTGCGTCGGCGCATTCGCCAGCAGTTGCCGCTGACCGATCTGACTCGTTATGTGATATTGTATCGCACCAACGCCCAGTCGCGCGCACTGGAAGAAGCCTTCTTAAAATATCAGGTGCCGTATCGTATTGTTGGCGGATTAAAATTTTATGAACGCAAAGAAATTAAGGATTTAATCGCTTATGTACGGACAGTGATGAATCCGCTCGATTGGGTCAGTATGGAACGCATTGTCAATGTGCCTGCACGCGGTCTTGGGCCCACCAGTTGGCAAAAAATTGAAAACGCTTGCCGCGATCGGGAGCTAGGTTTTTTGAAACTAACCGCCGCTAACTGGCCAAGTTTGCGTCCGGCGCAACGTACGGCTGCGGAGAAATTCCAAACTATGCTGCGCCAACTGCACACTGCCGCGCCGCGCTTAGCGCCATCGGCTATGCTTGATCTCATCATTAAACAATCGCACTTCAAAGATCAGTTCAATAGCAAACTGCCAGACGACCTTAGTCGACTGGAAAACGTTGATGAATTAAAGACGGTAACCAAAAGTTATGACCACTTGCTTGGTTTAGACGGTCTGCAGGCATTTTTGGAAGAAGTAACGTTGGTATCGGATCAAGATGAATTAAATGAACAAACTCGAACTGTCAATTTAATGACCATTCATGCCGCCAAAGGACTAGAATTTGATACCGTTTTTATTTGCGGTCTAGAGGAAGGTTTATTTCCACATGCCCGAAGCTTGTTTCAGCCGACCGAAATGGAAGAGGAACGCCGACTTTGTTATGTAGCGTTAACTCGCGCCAAACAACGAGCTTATTGTTTGTATGCCGAGCAACGGACCGTTTATGGTACCACCAAAATTACGGCGCCATCTCGCTTTTTGGCGGATATTCCGGAAGAACTGGTGCATCGGCCATTGTAATAGAATAATCTCTTAGATATCTTTGCATCTGATCCATCCTTGTCGCGAGGCGACTAGCTCTACACAGAAATAAAACTTTATTGTATACTCTGCTGCATATGCCGGAGGAGAAAAAATTGACGCGGCAAAAAATAAGCCGACGTCCTAAAGCTGCAACCAAAAAAACCATCACCCAAACGGTAAAAAAACCAGCGGCGCGCCCAACGCGAATAATTTCGAGCAAACGCGCCCCTAGAAAAAAACCTGCCGTCGTAATTAAAAAAGTACCAGTATTGGTGCCGCCACCAGCGCCGCGGGTAACTAAAACAATTACGCCACCAGCCACGCCGCTGCTGGTACCATCAGTAATGCCGACGCCCATTAAACCAATACCACATCGCTGGTCACTGCGACATAATTTGGTAGTCGTCGCCACTTTAACTATTGTTGGTATGTTGTCATTTTTAGTAGTTGCCGGCCATGCCTACGCTACTTTTCAAGTGATAGAAAGTTATGGCTTATCCTCGGCCTCAACGTTGAAACCGGCAGTAACCACGCAACGTTCTTTTTCGACCAATGCTGGACAACTGACGCTGCGCTTTCCTGAACGCTGGACCGTAACTGAAACCAGCGCCGAAACGATTAAATGGCAATTTACGCCACAACCGCTTTATCAAATCACCAGTCGAATGTATTTGAATGAAACAGCCAATATTTTTAGTTGGCTACAAGCCCATCAACCAACTTATCGCCAAGCCCAAGTAGTAGCGGCACCAGATTCAGTTAGTGCCCTGCGCGGTATTTTGATCGAAGCCAAACAAGCTGATGGAGCGCCATTGTTGGTACTCTATTTTACTCATCAAAAAAATAGCACCGAGCAATATGTTATTGAGCTGACCTTAACCATGCCGCTGGACGATGATCGGGAGAAAGATGCTCGCAGTGATTTCTTTACTTTTATTAAACATCTGCGTTTGGAAACAAATTAGTTTTGTGGTCAGTTACGGCTCTGTCTAGCCTGCCCTGCCCAGCCAACGGTAAATTTGCTATAATATATAGCATGACGGTTGAGCTGACAAAACAGCGTCAGGCTGATTTGCAAAAACAATTGGATGCCATCAGTCAAGAAGAAAATAGTCTGCTTGGTACCATTAAAGAATGGGTTGCTTGGATTCAAGGAGTTGAGACAAAAAAACAGTCAATCACCAAAGAATTACAAACTATCGATCGGCAGTTGGCGGCGCTGGCTGGTGACGGTTCAGCTACTTCACCTGTAATAGCAACGCTGCCC
>CAYMXY010000003.1:21344-22240 GCA_964394525.1 uncultured Gammaproteobacteria bacterium
TCGCTGGGTCAAACCATGCCAATCGGGTCAACCAAAGAAGAATTGGAACAGCAATTGCGCGCCGCCGAGTCACATCTTAAGTCAATTCAAAACCAACGGAAAATTGAAGAAAAAAAAGCACTTGATAATTACACGGCTGGTGGAATAAACCGTACTGGCTTAATGCAAGAATTCGACCGGATCAATAGTATCTACGACGAGCGTCTGGAACAAACTAAAATGCAAGTCACACAACAGCGCGCCCAACTGCAAATGCAAGACCAACCGGCGGCAGTTGCACCGGTTCCGCCAGCAGTTACCCTACCAGTTGAAACAGCTTCATCAGCACCAGTCGGCTCAGAGCCAACTAGCCCAGCGCCAGTCAGCTCAGCGCCAGCCGCCAAAACACCATCAGAAAAAATTCTTAGCCAACTCACTACTTTGGATGAAGCCAAAACGGGTAATGCATATCGTCTGTTAGTAGAACTGCCACAACAAGGTCAAACTTTAACGCTGCAACGGTCAGCCGATGGCAATGGAATTTTTGTTCTGGCTGGTACGGAAAAGGATTATTCGCTAGCACAATATTTTCCGGACGCCGATTTGATTCGCGCCGGTTTAACTGCCGATGATATTACTTCTTTACCGGTTGGTACGTTGTCTGGCGCTCAATTGACTGCTTCATCACCTACCGCTAAACCGGCCGCATAGTTTTGCGGTGCAGTAAACGGTAATATTTAATGGCAAACCGATGCGCTTCATCACGCATCCGTTGAATCAAAAATAATCCTTGACTGCCGGCGGCTAAATTCAACGGTAACTTACGTTGCGGAATAAAAATTTCTTCACGCCTTTTGGCCAACGCCACCACCGGCACGCCCGCCTGCGCCCACAATCCAGCCACGGCTTGCAACTGC
>CAYMXY010000003.1:22250-31586 GCA_964394525.1 uncultured Gammaproteobacteria bacterium
CCATCCATAATCGCCAAATCCGGCAACGGCCATTCGTTAGCCCGCCGCAATCGTCGCGTCACCACTTCACGCAAACTCCGATAATCATCAATCCCGGCCACTGTCCGAATACGGAATCGCCGATACTCGGCTACGTCCGGAACACCATCGGTAAAAACGGCCATGGCGCCAACTGTGAAAGCGCCATGACTGTGTGAGATGTCATATATTTCAATCCGGTGCAACAATCCAACAGAGGCACCGGCCAAGGTTTTGGTTAGCACTTGTTGCAACTGCTCTAATCCAATCGCCGGATCAATCGTTTTAGTTTGTAATTGTTCACGCAAATACTGTTGCGGGGTGCGCTTAATTGTCTGTAATTGATTAAGCGCCTGCAATTGATTACGCAATCGTGCGGCATATTCATATTTTTGTTCAGCAGCCGCTTGTTGCATTTGTTCACGTAACCGTTGTTCTAAGGCGCTAGTTTTTCCTTCCAAACATTGAATAATACGATCAATCACCGCATGATATTCAGCAACCGAAATTTTCCCAATACATGGCGCCGGACAATTACCAAGATAGTATTCCAAGCAAGCTCGGCGCGGTAATTTCACACAAGTGCGCTGCGGCCAAGCGGCTACCAATAATTTCAACACCTGTCGCAGATTGCGCGCAAACGGATATGGCCCATAAAACATCCCCCCTTGACTTAAATTCGGCCGACGCACTGCCAACACTCGCGGCCACGTCTCTGCGGTAATGTGAATATATAACAAACTTTTGTCATCCTTGGCTAAAATATTAAACCGCGGCTGATAATCCTTTATCAACTGATCTTCCAACGCCACCGCTTCGGCTTCGGTAGTGACCGGCAAATAATCACAAGCGGTAATTTGTTGAACCAGCAACTGTTTAGCTACTGATAAGTCAGCTCGCGCCTGAAAATATGACCGCACCCGCGTTGCCAAAATCTTGGCTTTGCCAACGTATAATACGTTACCAAAACTATTTTTGAATAAATACACTCCCGGTTGCCGCGGCGCCGACGCGATCAACCGCTCGCTGATTTTTGGCTTCAGCTTCATCATTGACTTAGTATAACATAGGAGTATACTATGTCAGATTCATATGGATAATGCCATCATCATTAAAGGCGCGCGGGTCCATAATTTAAAAAATATTTCATTGTCGATCCCGCGTAACCAACTGGTGGTGATAACCGGCTTATCCGGTTCGGGAAAATCATCGTTGGCTTTCGATACCATTTATGCTGAAGGCCAACGCCGTTATGTAGAAAGTTTGTCGGCCTATGCGCGGCAGTTTTTGGGGTTGATGGATAAGCCGGAAGTTGATCATATTTCCGGTTTATCGCCGGCTATTTCGATTGATCAAAAAACCACTTCGCATAACCCCCGTTCCACGGTAGGGACGGTTACGGAAATTTATGATTATCTGCGTTTGTTGTACGCCCGCATCGGTGTACCGCATTGCCCCAACGACGGCACGGTGGTAAATAAACAAACCCTCGGCCAAATTATCGATCAAGTGTTAGCCCAACCGGCGGGCACAAAAATTGTCATTATTTCGCCGGTCATCCGTGATAAAAAAGGAGAACATAAAGCCGTCATCGAACAAGCGCGCAAATCCGGCTATACGCGAGTACGGATTGACGGCGTTATGATGCCAATTGAGGAAGCGTCCGATCAGACTCTCGATAAAAAGAAAAAACATTCGCTCGATATTGTGGTGGATCGGCTGACGATTGATAAATCGTTGGATCATGAACGCTTAGCTGAATCTTTGGAAACAGCTTTGGAGTTGGCTAACGGAATTGTATTAATTCATGATGCCGAGCGCGAACAAGATAAAGTCTTTTCAGAACATTGGTCTTGCACCACCTGTGGTTACAATATTGAAGACATTGAACCGCGTAATTTTTCTTTTAACAGTCCGCATGGCGCCTGCACCAGTTGCACTGGCTTAGGCACCAAATTGGAAGTTGATCAAGATTTGGTGATTCCAAATAAACGGTTGTCGGTGGCTGAGGGCGCCATTCGCCCATGGTCTCGCACTTCATCTAACCAAACGTGGATGATGCGTATTTTGGAGACAGTGGCGAAAGCGCATGGTTTCTCGATTTACGAGCCGATCAACCAATTATCAAAGCAGGCAATTGATATTATCTTTTACGGCACTGCCGATCAAAATTATGACGTCAACGCCCCGTTTGCGCCCGGAAAAGTGAAAGAATTTTTTACGGAGTATGAAGGCGTGATCCCAAATTTGGAACGTCGCTACAAAGAAACTGAATCAGATTACATGCGCTCCGAAATTGAACGGTATATGCGTATTTTTCCATGTCCGGCCTGTGGTGGAAAACGCCTTAACCCAACAGCTCTGGCGGTAATGGTAAACAATATCAATATCACCGAACTGTGTGCTCTGAGCATTGCCCAATTACAACAACATTTCGCCACGGTCAATTTCAGCCCGCGCGATCAAGTCATTGCTCAGTCGATCTGTAAAGAAATCAAAGAACGTTTGGCCTTTTTGCATAACGTCGGTTTGGATTATTTAACGCTTGATCGGGCGGCGGCTACGTTGTCGGGCGGCGAGGCGCAGCGCATTCGTTTAGCCACTCAAATTGGTTCAGCCTTGATGGGGGTAATTTATATTCTCGACGAACCTTCGATTGGTTTACATCAGCGCGACAATGCTCGTTTAATTACCACGCTCAAAGTGTTACGCGATTTAGGAAATACAGTGATTGTGGTGGAACATGATGCCGACACCATTCAATCGGCGGATTATGTGATTGACATCGGTCCCGGCGCCGGAAAAAATGGCGGTGAAGTAGTGGCGGAAGGCACGCCAGCGGCGATCAAACAAAATAAAAATTCACTGACTGGCCGTTATTTGGCCGGCCGCGAATCTATTCCGGTGCCGAAAAAATATCGTCCCGGCAATGGTAATTTTCTGGAAATTGTCGGCGCCACTGAATTCAACCTCAAACATATTACTGTCAAAATTCCACTCGGAAAATTTGTTTGCATTACCGGTGTGTCTGGTTCCGGCAAATCCACCTTAATGATCGACATTCTAGCCAAAGCGCTGGCACAACATTTTTTTAACGCCAAAGATTATCCGGGCAAGCATGAACAAATTAATGGATTGCAACATTTAAATAAAGTCATTCACATTGATCAATCGCCAATCGGCCGGACGCCGCGGTCGAATGCGGCTACTTATACCGGAGTTTTTACCCCCATGCGCGATCTGTTCACGCAAATTCCAGAAGCAAAAATGCGCGGCTACAAAGCCGGACGATTTTCCTTTAACGTAAAAGGGGGGCGATGTGAAGCCTGTCAGGGCGACGGCGTGCAGCGCATTGAAATGCATTTATTGCCGGATGTTTATGTTAAGTGCGATGAATGTCGCGGCCAACGTTACAACAAACAAGCGTTAGAAATTCACTACAAAGGTAAAAATATCTCCAATGTGTTGGATATGACGGTAGATGAAGCTCTGACATTTTTCGAGAACATTCCGCCGATTCGTGAAAAATTACAAACGCTGCGGGATGTAGGTTTGGGTTATATTCAGCTTGGACAAAATGCCACTACCTTGTCCGGCGGCGAGGCGCAGCGCGTCAAGTTGGCTACTGAATTATCGCGCCGCGCCACCGGCCAGACACTTTATATTCTTGATGAACCCACGACCGGTTTGCATTTTGCCGACGTTAAACGATTGTTGCAAGTGCTTAATAAATTAGTAGATAAAGGCAACAGTGTGTTGATTATCGAACATAATCTTGACGTGATAAAATCGGCCGATTGGTTGATTGATCTCGGACCCGAGGGAGGCGACGGTGGCGGCGAAGTGGTGGCAGAAGGCACACCGCTCCAACTTATCAAAGTGGCGCGTTCCTTCACCGGACAATGGCTTAAAAAGGTGCTTCTATAAATTCCGAAAATGACGGCACTGGAACGTTCCATTCTCGAAACCGTCGTCTATTTTGATCTGCTTGATTATCCGCTGACAATGACGGAATTATTTGCTTATTTGTGGCAACCGCCGACTGGCACAATTTTAGTGGAAGTGGAACAAGCGGTAGCGCGATTGCCACAAATAAAACAGACCGGGGGTGTAGTGGTATTGGTTGGCAGAGAAAAATTGGCCGACCAGCGCGAACAACGTTATTTGGAAAGTGAACATAAATTTCGCAAATGTCGCCGGTACCTTTGGTTATTGTCCGGTTTGCCGGGCGTGGAAGCAATTTGGATTGTGAATACAATGGCTTATCATAATGTTGAATCCGATAGCGACATTGATTTATTGATCGTGGCGCGACCGGGAAAAATTTGGTCAACTCGTTTTTTCACGACAGTGGTGGCAAAAATATTGCGTCTGCGCCCAACCACACAACAAACTAAAGATAAACTCTGCCTTAGTTTCTATGTGACGACAGCGGCACTCAATCTGGCGGTATTAGCGAAAGATTATCAACGCTTCCAAGCCTACTGGCTAGCACAGATTATGCCGGTTTACGATCCAGTCGGTTTATTGAAACAATGTTGGCATGAAAATACTTGGGCTAGTCGCCTATTGCCGTTGGCTCAACCGCTGTCACTGCATTATAACCGTTCCATCACGCCCGGTTGGTGGCAAAAAATTGGTCACGCGCTTGGGCGATGTTTATTGTGGGAAAAATTTTGGCGGCGAGTGCAATTATGGATTTTGCCGGAAAAATTACACGACCTAGCTGGGCCACCAGAAACAGCAGTTGTTGTTTTAAGTGACCGGCTACTTAAATTTCACACTACTGATCCTCGGCCAGCGCTTCAAAAACGTTTCGAAGAAACTTTGTCACGGCTAATATACTAATATGTGCCCAATATAAAAGTCTACCAGCCGACCTTCCGCTCGGGGCACGCGCGGTTCACATTATTCCCGATAAGGTGATCGCAAATCCACCTGTTCGGTAGAAGCCACCACATATAATCTCACCGCCAATGTTCTACCGGCCAAATCATTTCCTTCACCATTGAACACGTAATACGGTTCAATTAAATGATTTAGTTCGTCAAAAACGTACTCCAAACGCACACTAGTAAGCGTAACATCGGTTAACCGATCCTCACCATATTGATGATGCCACTGCGCAAAAACTTGTTGCGTTGGTTGATAAGTAGCGCTATCGGCGGCTGCCGGATAAGTGAATTGTTGCACCAAGCTCGTTGCTTCGGCCAACGGTTTCAATTCAACTTCATGCGTGCGCACCGCATATTGTTGCATCAAAAAAAATTTATCCACGCGCAAATTCGTTACATTCTCGCCATGCAATTGCACTGCTAAACCGCGCAGCCGCATCGGTAAAAAATCATTCGTGCCGCCAGCATAACGGAATACCGTGTGCGGCGGCCAATAAACAAATTCACGATCCTGCACCGGCGCCTGATCATCATCATCACAAAAAGCGGCTTTGGGAACGGTGCGGTCGGCTGTGCTGATTAACTGAATTTCCAATTCAGTCTGACCGACTTCAACAAAATTATGAGCTGTTAAAAAATCAAAGCCGGCGGCTTCGGCCGCATTGGTTGTAATATTTTTTGTCAAATTAGGCAACGCGCAAATCGCCAGTTTGCGCATTTGAAAATCAATCGTACCGTCGGCGTTAAAAGCGATGAATAAAGGTTGATAGGTATTCGGATCTTCTTCAATATAATAAGTACCATTGACATAAGTAAATTGATTAAGCGGTAAAGATGAAAAATGTCGCAGCGACGCAAATTGCAGTTGATCCTCATCAAGTGCTTCGGGAACGGCATAAATGTTCGCGCGCAACACCGGCAAATATTCCTGCTCGGGTAACGCCATAGTAATGGTTGGCGTTAGGGCAGCATCATCGTTTGGGTTGGTGCGTTCGGCTACATAGTTAGTGCCATAGAGCGGTTCTGCTACTTCAGTGAGTGAAAGTTTGTCGGCCGTGACGGGGGGAAGAGTGTTGTTTGGTTTAATTAAACGCGGTCGAATGGAAGAAATATTTAGCGGTTCGATGGTATCCAAAAAAGCGCTGGTCTGTTGCCAAGCCGGGGTGATAGCCGGCTGCCAAAAGGTGGGAAAATAATAAAAAGCAACTACCGCCAAACCAATTAAAGTGAGGGTGCCGGCGCCGATGGCTAAGCGAGTTGGTTGAAGGGCACGGCGCCACCATGGGTATGCCACAAAGGTGGGTGGCCGTTTACGTTTAGTGAAGAACTGGCGCAACAGATGCGCTTGTTGAGTACGCGCCAATGTGATCCATTGATTCCGTTTATCGAATAACGCCGGCAGATATTCGGCAAAACCGGGTACCGCCAAACGCAATCGCTGGCTAGCGCTAACTTGCAATGTTTGAATTTGGCTTAATGGTTGCTGCAAAACAACGGCCACATCATTGTGATCCAGTTTTTCGCCATACCAAAGTTCATATACCAGCCATTCGTGACGAGGCAACACCTGCAGCGCTTGCCAAAGTTTAAGTTCGATTGGTGTTAGTTTTGATTTAAGACGATAGGTGATTGCTTCATGAGTAGAAGGCACAGCGGTATCAAGTTTTCCCAAAGCGTGCACAGTGCGTTCTAATAAATATAGGCGGGCGCTGCTGTCTAGCTGCGTCAAATTATGAAAATATTTATAGACATCGGCGAAAATGACATAAAGTAAACGTTGCGCTAACGGATCATCATATGAAACTGCCGCTAACACGATCCGATAAATATCATGTACATACCGTTGAAAAAAATCAGTGAACAACTGATCGTAATTTTTATTTTGGGTTGATGCTGAAGCTGGCATAATGTCACGTCTAAGTATAGCACATTGACAAACAGTGTCGGACTGCGATAGGATACTGCCCGCGGGGTGGAGCAGTGGCAGCTCGGGTGGCTCAACGCATATCTAGTCCTAGGACTAGTAAACGTTCTTTGAAAAGTTGAACTAATCGTACATTGCTTACAACAATACGCAGTATTCCATATGGATACCGCTGTGTGCCCCCTTTATCGGGTTTAATAAATGGTTTATTAAAACGACGAAAAGGTATGTTAGTTAAGTCAGACCAATACCTTCGGCACTGGTTGTAGGATAAAGTATCATGACAATGAATCACGGCTTTGATTTTCTCCTCATTGAGGTTGCAAATCGTGCGTAAAAAATCTAAGTACTTGAGAATAATTGATGGGTTACCATTTGCTAAACTAACTTGAGTTTTATCTCCTTCTGTTGCCCACAGAATTAATCCGATTGTTTCTAGTCTCGGATTGGATCGTGGTTGATAATTGAAGGGATCTCCAGTTGGATTACGGAAATGATAGACGGATAAACTTCTGGTTAATGATTTTGACATGTAGATTATGATACTAAATGTGTATAGTAGTTTCAACTATCAAAAATGGGCGTCTTGTGAGGTGACTTGCAAGAAGATCATTCGTCAAATTCGGGGAAGCCCGGCTCAATGTTAAGTGGAGCCAGGTAATCCCGAGCCAAGTCCTGATAGTATTATATTATCAGGAAAGGTGTAGAGACTGGGTGGCGAATTGGCTCAAGTATTTATTGTTAATGAGCCAAAAGGGACAGTCCAGACCACAATACGCCAATAGGCGTCGCAATGAAAATTGTAGTGGCATGCATAACCATCAGGTCGCGGGTTCGAATCCCGCCCCCGCAACAAGGGATGAAGCGTCGCGCAGCGCGACGCTTTTATTTTATGATCAAATATTTGCATAATGCCGCCCTTGGCAATCACGCCAGTATTAAGAGAAGTGCTATACTTCTAGAATGGCAATTCTAAATCGCTTCATTCCATATTTGATCGCCGGTTTTGTTTTAGCATTACCGTGGCAAGTGCGTTATATTTTAATTCCGAGCGACAATCAATATAACATCATCAGTTTGTATGGTTTTGATATTATATTAATTATTCTATTGGTTATTTGGTTATGGTATTGGTATCGCGCCCGCTTGGTAATAGATTGGCAATATATTATTTTAGGTTTGAGCGCAGTTGTTTTAGTTTTCTTCTCCGGCTATTGGGCAGCCAATCGTGATGTGGCGTTTTATTATTGGTTACGTTTTGCTCTGGGTTTAGCGCTGATTGGTGTAATTGCAACCGCGCCACGCCGGCCGGCGCTTGTACCTTTAATCAGTCTAGCGCTAGCTGCCAACGGTTTAGTGCAAACCAGCTTTGCTTGGGTACAATTTTATATGCAGCGTGTTGTTGGCCATGCTTGGCTTGGTATAGCCACACAATTACCAGAAACAGCTGGTGTTGCTGTAGTAACCACTGCCGCTGGCCGCTGGCTGCGCGCTTACGGCACTATGCCGCACCCAAACAGTGCCGGCGCCGTTATCGTAATAGGATTAATTGCTTGTCTGTTGCTTCGGCCGTTCGCCGCTAAACTTTGGCAATCAATTTTACTGCTGATCGCAATGGCGCTGCTTACCAGCGGTTTGCTGTTAACGTTTTCCCGCAGCGCTGTTTTAATTTGGTTGGTTTGTGCCGCTGTTGGATTATGGTTCTATCCAAAATTACGTCACCTTATTCTTACTAGTATTTCTACCCTCGCCGTACTTGGCGCAATTTTTGTTCCGCTCTTACTGGCTCGTGCCGCGCCCACTACTTTTACCGAAAAATTTTCCTTAAGTGAACGTGCAGAACAATTTCAATCGGCATTGTCTTTATGGCAACGCAATTGGCCAATGGGTGTTGGCATTGGGCACTATACTCTTCAATTTGCGCCTGACCCAATTTCTCAACCAGTACATTTTATACCGCTGCTCATCGCTATTGAAACCGGCATCGGCGCAACTGTGCTGTGGTACTGGTTAATCGCGCGGGTAGTTTGGCAAAATCGGAGACGAATATTATCTAACCCCAGCGTACTGTTTATTGCTTCAACTTTGGGCCTTGGTTTATTGGATCACTATTTTTGGACGTTGCCAAGCCTATTTTGGCTTTGGTGTGTGCTAATTGGATTTCATATTTCCTGTTCAAAAAGCCTTAAAATGGGCTAAAAATGCAATATTGCCGAACCACGCGGCTATTCAACACGTCTATTCGGCTTGACAGGCAAAATAGCCTCCGTTAGAATATCGAAGCGAAAATAATTAGCACTCCAACCATTTGAGTGCTAATCGACAATCAACGCACCATTAATCATTAATTATCAATAACAAAGTTCACCTATGAATTTACAACCAGTTGGTGATCGCGTGTTGGTTCGGCCGCTCACAGAAAAAGAAGTGACGGCTTCAGGCATTGTTCTGCCAGACACGGTCGATCGCGAAAAGAAAGCCGAAGGCGAAGTTTTAGGC
>CAYMXY010000004.1:0-3316 GCA_964394525.1 uncultured Gammaproteobacteria bacterium
ATTTTATATTGTTAGCTGAAGAGACAACTCTGTCTAGTATATGGGGTGCAGGCCATAGTTTGAGTTTGCTATGAATCCTTTGAGTATTGTAGTAATGCATATACTTCCCAATTGCTTCAATCAGCTGAGCTGATGAATTACAGTGATTTGGTTTTGGTCCTTCGAGTTTAAATGTGCGAAAGAAAGATTCTTGAGCACCATTCTGCCAAGGTTTTCCTTTAGGTGACCAAGATGGCATAATTTTATGTCGAATTAACCACTGCAGACAGTCCTGTGAGGTATATTCACTGCCTTGATCAGAGTGAAACAACAATGGTAAACGTAATCGTTTCCGTTTAGCCTCATTTAATACATCAAGTACCAATCCTGTCGTATGATGAATGCCGATGTGCCAGGCAACTAGTTCTCGAGTGAAGATATCTAGAATGGTCGCTAAATAAATTGCTCTCCCTTGAAACCAAAGTCTGGTAAAGTCAGCTGCCCAGATGACGTTGGGTTGCAGTGGACACATGGTTTTCATTCGGTTTGGAATTTCGCCAATGACGGATTCTGGCGGTTTTCCACGGTATTTGTTCTTAGGTAGGATCTTTGGGCGCAGAGCATACACTTGCATCACGCGTTGAATACGCTTGCGATTGATTTTTAGATGCCAGGCTAAAGATCTAGAACCATAGGCAGGATGGTCATCCCACACCGTTAAGATACGATCACGTAAGATTTCATCTTGGTAAGGCCGTTTGGGAACGTAATACAAGGCTTGACGAGAAATTTGTAAACTTCTTGCCAAGGCTGATTTAGATAACTGTTCTCCCATGCCTTGATTACGCGCCAAAGAGAGAACTTTTTTTATTGAGCTTGTGTCTTAAGACAATTTCTCCAATGATTTCCTTGAGTGCTTGAATTTCTCGTTTCAATCGTTCTACTTCAGTGGATGAGGTATGGGCGTTGTTAGTTTTCTTTTTGAGCCATTTACGAATAGTCTTTTCTGAGACTTGATATGTTTTAGAAGCATCGATCACAGACATGCCTTCATCTTTGATGGAGGCAATGATTTTTGCCCGCTGTTCTGGGCTAATGTATTGAGCCATATATTAATGACAGTTATGCCCTCTAAATCCTGGGGCGGTACTGTCAAGTATATAGGGTCCGCATCACTCGTCGCATCGGCCCGCTCACCTTCTTGACTCGGCCTCGTCTTTCCACACGCAACAAGCCTCTCCGAAAAGAGGCTTGTTATCGTATCGATCGCACGTTCGAGGATGTACCGCAGAGTAGCCCCACGGGGAATCGAACCCCGATTTGAGCGCTGAGAACGCTCCGTCCTAGCCGTTAGACGATAGGGCCGCGCTAGACTGCACTTTGACTATACTAATAGGTGATGGCTTGGGTCAAGCCATTATTTACATGAATCCACAACTTCGCATTTTGTGCGTTTCTGGGTTCATATTTTATTTATTACAGTCTTGCCGGCCGTTAACTCTTAGCTGCTAACCTTTTACCAGCCTCAACCGCCATATCAACCAACCGATTGGAATAGCCAAATTCATTATCGTACCAACTTACCACTTTCACCAAATTTCCACCTACCACCATTGTTAAGTTCAAATCTACAATTGAAGATTCCGGCCGGCCGATAATATCGTGCGACACAATCGGCTCATCGGTCACCGCTAAAATTCCTTGGTATTCCGGCGTCGCCGCCGCCGCGCGCAAAGCTTGATTCACTTCTTCCACTGTAACAGCCCGCTTAGTCACAATACTCATGTCGGCAATCGAACCGCACGGCACCGGCACGCGTAAAGCGTAACCGTCAAAAATTCCTTTATAACTCGGCATCGCCTTTCCAACCGCTCGCGCCGCGCCAGTAGTGGTTGGAATAATGTTTTGCGCCGCCCCGCGCGCTCGGCGCAGATCGGATTTATGCGTGCCATCCACCAAATTTTGATCAGCGGTATAACCATGCACCGTGCACATCAACGCTTTTTCCACTCCAAAGGTATCCATCATCACCTTCATTACCGGTCCAATAGAATTAGTGGTGCAAGAGGCGTTAGAAGAGATTGTGTCCTTGCCAATATCTGCTTGATTCACCGACATGACTACAGTATTAATGTCTCCGCTCTTAGCAGGAGCTGAAATAATCACGTGCTTGGCGCCGGCTTTCAAATGTTGCTCCGCTCCTTCTCGCGTTGTAAAAACGCCGGTACATTCCAGCACCACATCAACGTTCAAATCTTTCCATGGCAACACTTTAGGATCTTTTTCAGCGTAACGACGATATTTTTTTCCATCAACTACTAAATAATCTTCACCTTCGGTGCTGACTGTTCTGCCGTATTTTCCGTAAACGCTGTCGTATTGCAATAAATGCGCGGCCATGGCGATATTACCAAGACCGTTTATTGCCACAATCTCTAATTCAGGACGTTCAATGGCAATGCGAAAAGCAGCGGAGCCGATGCGTCCGAAGCCGTTTATAGCAATACGTGTTGGCATAAGTGTGATGATTTATGAAATGAGATGATAATGAAACGTGCTTAGTTTAACATAATATTTTTTTTCGGACAAGGGTTCGAGATGGGCTTGATCGAGATGTAAATTTCTGCTATAATTTTACTAGATTATGTTAGAGAAACCTTTTGCCTGTACTGAATGTCAGCCGCAGCCGCGAGAAAATTTTTCAATTTTTCCAACGACCGATGATTGGCTAATTGCCTACCCTGATAAACGGTTGATCCACATTCATTTTGGCCGCACCAACCAATTGCCAGATGTTGGCATAGCTGAGGGTAAATTTCATTGGGAATGGTTGCTGAGTGTTGTCCAACAGTACCCTGATATCCGCTGGTTTTTTATGACTGATTTTAGCCGGAAAAAAGGCTTGTACGAAAATGTTCCCAGTGAAGCCAAGGCTTTCTACAAAAAAATTCGTTACCATGAAAAACTTGATGCTGGCGCGTCTTATGGAATGAACTTAATCTTCGAAATGATAATGAAACTTTTTATGAATCAAGGCGGAGTTAAAGTGGCACTTGTCAAAACTGCCGCCGAGGCCGCCGCTGTTTATGATGAGTGGTGGAAAAAAATAAACACCACCGCCAACTGACAAATAAAGTTTATTATTCCGTTAACGGCCAACGATAATGTTCAAACGCCCACTTCGCCAAGGCTTGCGTTTCCGTAAAGCGACTGGTTTCATCCGGTCCGCCTAATAAGATAATAATCAATTCAACGCCTTCCCCGTTGCGGGCGATTGTTGCCAAACAATTTCCCGCTTCATAGGTAAAACCTGTTTTTCCGGCCACAATCAGCGGAT
>CAYMXY010000004.1:3332-15584 GCA_964394525.1 uncultured Gammaproteobacteria bacterium
ACCATGCGGTGTTCGGTTTGTTGCAACGGCTTTAAAAAATTCTCGTGCGCTTCAACCGTACGCATTAAAATTGTCAAATCTTTGACGGTGGAAACATTGCCGGCATCCAAGCCAGTCGGCTCAACGTAATTAGTTTGGTTCATACCCAGCAGCTTGGCTTTAGCATTCATCGCCGCCACAAATTCTTGTTCGGTTAATCCGGTACTGTGTGCCAAAGCCGCAGCGGCGCTGTTAGCCGAACCAACCAAAGCGGTTTTTAGAAGATCGCGACGGGTAAAAGTATCGCCTACGCCACCGGCAAAAGTTGCACCACCTTTACTAACTTCCGACCACTGTAAAGTGTATGGTTGATTCCAATCATTAATGTAATCCTCGGCTACTAGTACGGTCATTAGTTTTGTGATGCTGGCAATTGGTAAAACCGCGTCCGCCTCTTTTTGCCAAAGCAGAGCGCCGCTGGTTTTGTCTATGATGATGGCTGAGCGCGCCGCTAGTTTCGGCCCGACATCTGGTTGGATAAGTTCCGGAGCTGGACGCAATTTTGGCCGCGGCAACACCGCCACTTTAGCGGTGTTATCTGCCATGTACACCGGCACCACCACTACGTCAGATGCAATTACTTGCGGCAACGAAACGCCGGTCGTCAAGGCGGCTACTAAAGCTAATGTCCACAAAACATTATTGATCATAGCTGATGTTGCGATAACTATTAGTCAGCTTCTGTAGAAATTGGATTCAGTTCGTCCGCCGGCTCGTTAGTTTGTTCAGTTGGTTCGCCAGTTATTTCACTGATCGGCTCAACCGCCACCTCATTTCTAAAAAAATCACCGGGTTTTTCTAATAAAGCCAAGCGTTCGCCAATTTTAATGTCGCGATGTAATTGTTCATAGTCAGGCAATTCACGCACCGAACTAACACCAAGCAGTTGCAGATATTCCGGAGTAATGTCGTAAACCTCAATGCCTAAACGACGATCATGGATTTCACAAATCAAACCGCGAATCAACAAATTACGCAATATTAGACTGCAGTTTACGCCGCGAATCGCCTCTAATTCCGCTTTGGTTACCGGACTGCGATAAGCAATAATGGCCAAGGTTTCCAACGAAGGTTTTGTAAGCTCGCCGGTGCGCTCGTCCTTAATAACTTGAGCTACCACCTCGTGCAGATCGCCAGCAGTAGTTAATTGTACTTCATTGTTAGAGCTAACCACCCGCAGACCAGCCTTGCGTTCGTTGTACTCGGCGGTAAGAGCAGTAACGGCGGCAGACGTTTCATCCACGCTGCAGCCCAACCACTTGGCAAGTTTGGCGAGGGTAACGGGTTTAGCCTGAATAAAGAGAATGGCTTCTAACTGGCGGCGGTAGTCTTTTGGCATACGATAAGCATATCACTAAAATGACTGGTTTGTTCAACGGTGATGTCATTTTGTTTAATTAGTTCAAGTAAGGCAAGAAAAGTGAGAACAATATTAAGCCGGTCAGTTTGTTGTTGCACTAATTTACTAAAATGAACTGACTGGTTCTGTTTAAGTAATTGGTAAAGCGCCGTGACTTTTTCTTTCAAGGTAATGGCTTTACGAATCGCTGCGGCCGGAATGGTGATGATTGTTTCCAGTCGGTCGACTACACTGGTATAAAGCTGCCGCAAATCAGTCGTGGTTACGTTACGCGGCGGAGTAAATTCGACGGCTTCAAGACGAGCAGTCGCCACCGGACGAGCCAAAGCAAATTGTCGTTGCAGAATCTGTTGTTCCAGAATGGCCGCAGCATCGCGAAACTCTTTATAAATTTTCAGGTGATCGGACAATTGACCAACTGGTTCTTCTTCGTCTGGGGTTAGAAACGGCAGCAATAAACGTGATTTAAGATAAATTAAACGCGTGGCGATCACCAAAAAATCGGCCAATTCTTCGGGGTAAAGTTCTTCGACTTCCGTTAAATATTCTAAAAAAGATTCGGTGATTTCCGACAAAGAGATATTAGTGATGTCCAGTTCCTGCTGTTCGATTAGTTGCAACAGCACATCCAGCGGCCCTTGAAATTGTTCAAGTTTAATTTGGTAAGCCACTGTTTGATTGGTTGATACTAAGGTGCAGTTCCGCCAGTTGTTCTGGTGTAATCGGGGCGGGTGCTGCCATTAACGGGTCGCGCCCTTCCAAAGTTTTAGGGAAAGAGATCACATCTTTTTTCACCAATCAACAGGGCTACCAGCCGGTCAATACCAAAAGCAATGCCACCGTGCGGCGGGGCGCCAAAACCAAGCGCCTTAATCATGTGGCCAAAATTTTGATCAATCCGGTCGTCGCTGTAACCTAAAATTCGAAACACCGCCCGCAGTAATTCCGGTTGATGATTACGAATACTTCCCCCACCAACCTCAGTGCCGTTCAACACTAAATCATATTGTGCCGCAATAATTTTTTCAATGTTGCTGCCGCTGTGTAACCAGTCTTCATGTTCCGGTAAAGCGGCCGAAAACGGATTATGTGTGAAAGTCCATTTGCCCTCATCATCCTTTTCAAAAAATGGAAAATCAACCACCCACTCAAAAGCCAACTCGTCACTGTTAGCCGGATCCTGACGTAAATCCGGTTTATCAGAGTGATATTGCGTCATTACCGCTTGATAAGCTAAGCGTGGGAAAACGGAAAAAGTCAATTTTTTTTGCGGCCAAACGGTTTTCACCAAATGTAAAATCATCGCTTCTATTTTGTCCATCACTTGCGTTTGAGTGACAAAGCTCATTTCAATATCCAATTGCGTGTGCTCAATTTGACGATCACCGCGGGCATCTTCATCGCGCAAACAATGCGCCACTTGAAAATACCGCTCCAGCCCGGCCACCATCAATAGTTGTTTATATTGTTGCGGTGATTGCGGTAAAGCATAAAATGAACCGGGAAAATTTCTGGATGGAACTACAAAGTCACGCGAACCTTCCGGGGTGGAGCGCGTTAGTAACGGAGTCTCCACTTCCAAAAAATCCTGCGCGTAAAGATATTCTCGCAAGGTGCGCACTACCTGATGACGAAGTTGTAAATTATGCTGCATCCGCTGACGGCGTAAATCCAGATAACGATATTGCAAACGCAATTCTTCATTCACTTCGCCTTTGAACTCATCTTCAATCTCAAACGGCGGCGTAGCGCAAGTATTCAAAATTTTAGCCGACAAGGCTTCAATTTCTACAGTGCCGGTCGGTAAATCTTTGTTAACCTGTTTAGCGGGACGTTGATTGACTTTGCCAACAATTTCCACCACAAATTCAATACCTAATTCTTGGCCAATTACCAAGGCTTCAAGATGACTTGGTAAAAAAACCACTTGGCAAACACCAGAACGATCACGCAGATCAATAAACACCATTTTCCCAAGCTGGCGGCGGCGATGCACCCAACCTTGCAGCAGCACTTCTTGGCCAATATATTTAAAAGTATCGCTGATGTTGATGCGGAGCATGAATAAAAGTATATCGCATTATCACCTATTATCGCAACTCTCCAATAAACAAATCTCCTTGACAGCCGCGCCAGATACGTCGCTATAATACCCTACATATGGAACGACAACCACCATCTCTTGAAAGAGCTCTGTCAGATCAGGTGGAGCGTCTTTTAAGAACGGAGGGGTTTGAATTAAGGCGTCTAGCCGCTATCCTTGGCGCAGAACAGTACTTAACAGTTGAGCGAAATGGTTTACGGTTAAACGTTAGAGATTTTATCCATGATCGCGTGGCTGCTGCAGGAGTGTTGAGGTTACCACGTAGCATTGCCACAATAAAAACCGTTATTCTTCCACCCGGCGAAGGCGAACTTAGTAAGGGAGGTGGCGCAGGACTAGAAACTCCTAAAATTATTCCTCGCACTCAATATACCATGGAAGTTTTGGGACAACTTGGTATTGCTTACGTGCTGGTTGATGGCCAGGTTACTACCGAGATGGTACGGCAGCAAAGCTATGTAATTTTTATTCTTCAAGAAAGGGGTATACTGCTGTTTGTTAATAACGAAGAAGGAAATGCTACTTATGTTATTTATCGAGTAGAAGATCCAGAAACTCAATGGCTTGATTACGCGCGAAAAACCAAACCTGAACTTCGAGACATGGCTAGAGCCACTCCGCCACAGGCTGATTTTTTTGAATACTATAATCCCCCTGGTTTTAAAACTAGACTTGCTGAATTGCTTACCCATGAGCCAACACCAAAACCATTACCTAGACCTTCATCCCGCCGACCACCGTCTGCTACAGAAGCACTCCCAGAATCACCGCTTCACGAACCAGCTCCGCCGGGATGGCTTACCTTGAGTGGCATTGCAATAGAGTTTGGCAAGGGTAGAGATTGGGTCGTAGAGAGATTAGGTAAAATTGGTTTAACTATTGAGGGTGAGAAGTATTTTCTAGACGGCATTAGACGTTTAAGGCCACATTTTTCCCCAGAAACCGTTGACAGTCTTCGTGCCATGGCTAAAGCTGTAGAACCAGCTCCACCGGGGTGGTTGACATTAAGAGCTATCAGCTTAGCTATTGGAAAAAAACCAAGATGGATTAGCTCGCGACTAGCCAATATGGATTTGACCGATCAAGACATAAAAAATTATCTTGATGCTGGCGAACATTCACATACTCACTATTCACCAAACGTTGTCAGCCGTCTCCGTACCATGGCTGAAGCTTATAAACCAGCACCACCTGGTTGGTTAACGGTAACTGGTATTGCAAAAAAAAATGAAAAAGATATAAATTGGGTTCAATCACGATTAGCCGCTATATCATTAACCGATGATAACAAACAACCTTTTTTAGATAGTGCTGGACGCGTAGCTGATCATTATTCACCAAACATTGTTGAACTTCTAACTAACATGGCACAAGCTAATGAACCAGCGCCGCCTGGATGGTTATCGTCTTATGGAATCATGCAGGCCCTGAATAAATCCAGACATTGGGTTGAGCTACGCTTAGCCAAAATAAATATAACCAACAAAAATAGCGGCGAATATTTAGATAAAGGAGGACACCATATTACTCACTATTCTCCAGAAGTGATTGACGCTTTAAGACGCATGATTGAGATTTAACTATATTTTCCACGTTCCGGTCGGAACATGGCTTCTTCTTGTTGACGAAAAGCGGACAGACGCTGTACTTCGTTGACAATAGCCGGTTTTAAATTTGGAAATTGTTCTATAATTTGATCAGCTTGGTGATGAACGGACGCCTGATAATCTCGAAAATATTCCTCTTCGTCATCATCTCGGCTAATGGCGTCCTTTGCTTCGGCATGTTTCTTGTCCAGCTCGGCGTATAATTTGACGATCGATTGCGCTAATAGATCTGTTAGTGTATCGATACGATATGACCGGCTGTATTGTAAAAAATTCATGGCCACAGCCCAAAGCTCTGTTCCGGGAAAAAGATTCTCCATAATGTAAATGTTAAGATCGTCCTCATCCGGCAGAGGAAGTTCACCTTCTTTAATAAGCAGCCCTCTGGCGCTTTCCTGTAATCCATTCAAAAATAAATTGATCACCGCCAACTGAATACACTCCTTCTGCAGACTAGTATAAGGTTCTCCCTCAAGCCCTTGGAAACCTCGTTCCAATTCTATCACCAGTTCACTGCTGTCTAGTTGTGGTTGAACGACAGCCGGTTGACTCATGGATAGATCCGGTTGATCATTCTTGGAAACGGAATGGTTTCACGAATATGTTTGGCGCCAGATATCCATGCAGTCACGCGCTCCAAACCATAACCAAAACCCGAATGCGGCACTGAACCATAACGGCGTAAATCCAAATACCACTGAAATGGTTCAACTGGCAAATTAAAATCCTTCATTTTTTGTAACAATAAATCGTAATCGGCAATGCGCTCCGAGCCGCCGATAATTTCACCATATCCTTGCGGCGCTAATAAATCGGAACAAAGCACGCGCGTGGAATCGTCTGGATCCGGTTTCATGTAGAAAGCCTTAACTTTGGCTGGATATTTCATAATGAACATCGGCACATCGTACTGCTGCGTCAATTTGGTTTCATCGTCACCGCCCAAGTCGTCGTCTGGCTTAATGTCGCTGCCAAGTTTATGTAACTCTTCCACCGCTTGGCTATGCGTCATTCGTAAAAATGGTTTATCAATGATAGCAGCTAAAGGTTTGATATCGCGCTCCAGTAAACTTAATTCCGCTTGATTGCGCTCTAGCACGGCGCGCACAATATATTTGATTAAATGTTCTTGAATATCCATGTTGCCAACGTAATCCACAAAGGCCGCTTCCGCATCCATCATCCAAAATTCAGTCAAATGACGACGGGTTTTGGATTTCTCGGCTCGAAACACCGGTCCGAAATCAAACACTCGGCCGTGTGAGAAAATAGCCGCTTCAATATACAACTGGCCGCTTTGGGTTAAATAGGCCTTGCCTTCGTCAAAATAATCAATGCTGAAAAGTTGCGTGGTATCTTCGCAGGAAGTAGGGGTAAGAATCGGCGCGTCAATTTTAATGAAACCGTCCTGATTCAAATATTCATAAGTGGCGTTAATAACTGTGTTGCGCACGCGCTGAATCGCCCACTGTTTCGGTGAACGCAACCATAAATGCCGCCATTCCAACAAAAAGTCCGGACCGTGTTCTTTTTTACCAATGGGATAATCGTCAAGGGCACGATGCACTAATTCCAAAGTCTCGCCTTGCAATTCATAATCCTCTTTTTTAGGATGTTTGGCCACGACGCCGGTTACACGCACCGCCGATTCCAAAGTGAGGTTGGTTAAGGTCGCCCATACCTCGGTGGCAACTTTGCTTTGATCGAACACCGCTTGCGTAAAACCGCTGCCGTCACGAATTTGCAAAAAAGCAATTTTACCGGAAGAACGTTGATTATAAACCCAACCGGCAATGGTTACCGTTTGCCCAACCAATTTCGGAAAATCTTTAATGTAAGTTGAAGACATGGGCGCTATTGTAGCAAACTTGCTGCTATTGGTCTAGCGTTAGGCTGCGGCAGCTTTTGACGCAAAAAAAAGTATTTTATAGTTTCAACTGCTACAAGTTGAATGCCGCTAACCACTAGCACCACCAATACTTCCACCCAACCAAGCGCCACGGTATGAATATAACGCTGTAACAATGGCCAATAAATCGACATCATCATAAATACCCCACCGACCACAAAAGCTAACAGCAGCCAGCGGTTACTTAAGGGATTAGTTTGATAAATCATCCGGCGTAACGACCGAATGCTGAACATCAAAAAGAGCGAATCAAGGCCAACCGAAAAGAAAGTCACGGTGCGAGCTAGTGTTACATCGCCGGTGGTAGAATAAAAATAATAATAGATCGCCAAATTCAAAACACCGGACAATACACTCACTACACCCACCAATAACTGTAACCGCTTATCAAAAATTGCCAACTGCCGGCCGCGCGGCGGTTCCAGCATATTGGCTGACTCCTTTGGTTCTTGCGTCATGGCTAAACTGGGAAAACTGTCGTTTATTAAATTTACCCATAAAATTTGTGTGGCCAACAACGGCACCGGCAATCCCACTAACAACGCCCCCACCACAATAATTACTTCAGAAAAGCTGTCAGACAACAAATAAAGCACCGTTTTGCGAATGTTATCAAAAATGCCGCGACCTTCTTCCACCGCGGCCACGATGGTGCCGAAATTATCATCGAGAATTACCATGTCGGCAGTTTCCTTGGCCACATCCGTGCCTGAACCCAGCGCCACGCCAATATCTGCCGCTTTAATGGCCGGCGCGTCGTTGATGCCGTCTCCAGTCATAGCCACAACTTTACCGTGACTTTGCCAAGCCTGCACGATGCGTAATTTGTGCTGCGGTGTAACGCGAGCATAAATGGTAATGTTTTGGACGCGCGCATTAAGTTCATGCTGACTGAGGGCATCAAGTTCATGTCCTTCTAAAATATTTTCCGGAGCCACGTCCGCCATTCCCAATTCCTTGGCAACGGCTTGAGCCGTTAATTTATGATCGCCCGTAATCATGACCGTAGTAATGCCGGCTCGGCGACACTCGGTGATAGTGCTTTTAGCTTCTGGCCGCAATGGATCTTTAATACCCACGTAACCAACAAACACTAAATCATTTACGCCAGCCGCGCTCAATGTGCGTTTGTCTCCAACGTTTTTATATGCCAAGGCAATTAAGCGCAACCCCTGTTTAGATAACGCCAAAAATTTATGCTCGAATTGTTTTTGTTTAGCATGATCAAAATGAACTTCTTTATCGTTAATCAAAACATGGGTGCAGCGCTCCAACACCACTTCCGGCGCGCCTTTCACATACACCATGTGCCCCTGCGCCTCACGATGCAAACTGGCCATATATTTAATGTTGGAGTCGAATGAAATTTCATCAATACGCGGCGCTGCTTTATTTTCCATGCGATAATGCAGACCGATTTGCGTCGCCGCCGACAACAATGCCCGTTCCGTTAAATTCCCGCTAATCACCCATTCATCAATCATATCATCTGGATTATTCACTTTAGCATCGTTGCAAAGCAAACCCAGGCGTAAAGCAAACAACAATTCTTTAGCAACATGATCAATGCCTTTTTTTTGGTAATGTTGGCGCTGCTGGTGCAAAGCAAAATTATTGTCCCAGGTGACAATGTCGGTTACTTGCATTTTACCTTCTGTGAGTGTGCCGGTTTTGTCGGTACAGATTACGTTGGTTGAACCAAGCGTCTCGGCGGCTACTAATTTACGCACTAGCCCCCGCCTTTGTAATATACGACGCATGCCCACCGCCAAAATAATGGTCACACCAATAGTTAAACCTTCTGGAATGGCGGAAACGGCTACGGCTACGGCTACGGTAAATACCTCCACTATCGCGCCACCCAAAAAATAACCATACAAAAAGATAACCAGCGCAATCCCCACCACAATTAAACTTACCTTTTTGGCAAAATGCGTAAATTGCTTTTGCAGTGGAGTTGGTTCGTCTTCGGTTTCTTTGATAAGTTGAGCAATGCGACCAACCTCGGTGTGAACGCCGGTATGAGTAACGATACCGCAAGCATTCCCTTTAGTGGCAACCGTGCCGGCAAAGGCCAAGTTGGAACGTTCTGCTACGACCGCGTTTGGTTTAACATGAGCAGTTGGCTGTTTTTTGACTGGTTCAGCTTCACCGGTTAAAGCCGCTTCATTGACTTCAAATTCAGTTGCTGTCAGTAATCGAACGTCGGCCGGAATTTTATCGCCAGCCTGCAACAAAAGGCAGTCGCCCGGCACCAACTCGTGAGCGTCAATCATTAGTTCTTTATTTTCACGAAACACTCGCGCCGCCAAGGCAATTACTTTTTGTAAAGCCACCAACGTGGCCTGCGCTTTATATTCTTGAATAAAACCAACCACCACTTGAATTACGACTGCTCCAAAAATTACCACCGCATCCACGCGCGCCTCTAGCACCAAACTAACCAGTGCGGCCATCAGTAAAACATATACCAGCGGGCTTTTAAATTGAGTTAAAAATATCTGCAACCAATGCGCCCGTTTGCCTGTTGGCAGTTTATTTTTCCCATAATATCCTAAACGTCGCCGCGCTTCTGAAGTAGTCAATCCGGACAAGCTAGTATCAAGCTTCGCCAGCGTTTCCGCCTGATTGAGCAAATAAAATTTTACGTCTGGTTCCGGCATATCTTATACCTTAAAACCACCCACGGATAACTCCAATAACAAAAAAGGCACTGCCGATGATGCCAACAGCAATGCAAATAACGGCGCCTAATAGGCCAATTTGTAAAGCCAGCGCCACTTGTTTTAAATATGGTCCCGGTTTGGTAACTAACGGATTATTATGAAATTGAACGCGTAACCATCGATGAAGGTAACGCGCGCTTGCTTGCCAAAAGGCTTTCCACATATATAACAGTATACCAGTTTTAATTTTTTCAGTATACTAATAGCATGAATATAATGGGAAACGGAATTTTATTTTTTATGGGTCTAACTTGGATTGGATTTGGTTTGTTTTTTACGACAGTGTTTAGTTTAGCAGTTGCTGGAATAATATTATGGGTGATGATGTTGTTGGATTGCGCGCAGCGCCGTTTTCCCAAGGAAGATGATAAAATTATTTGGATATTGGTGCTGGTGTTTACCAGTTGGCTCGGCGCGTTGATTTATTATTTTGTGGTGAAGCGCCCGGCGGAGTCACTGAAGTCACCAGAGTTACCGACGAAAAAATTAATGGCAAAAAAATAAATTGGCGGCGGGGCGTGGAAACAGGCGTAAAGCCAGTCCACACCCCGCTTGGTTGTGCTCTTTTGTTGTGTCCGCTGCTGAGCGCCGCACGCTTCAATCCTTCTTTCCTCCAGCGCGAGGGTTGTTGAAGCGCGGGTCGTGGCCGAGGGTCGGGTGTTCCGCGCCAGCAGCTTCTACCGCAGCGCGGATAGCCTGCCCTTCTGGTGAATCCGGCCAGAGCGGCACCAAACCGCTGCAACCGGCATCCCCATTCGGATGTTCGAGCGGCGCAGTCACCGCATCGAGCGCGTCACGCGGCACCTCACGAGCGCAGGTAGCCGTAGAACATAACATCTGCATGTGTACCTCCGAACAAAGTGTAAACCAATGGTTACGCAGGTCAAGACTTTTTCATCACTAAAAAATGAAGAAAGCCACCAATCTTCAGACGATGGCCTTCTATCAATTATACGTACACTGCAAAATTGGTGGGGCGTACTGGATTTGAACCAGTGACCATTTGCTTAAAAGGCAACTGCTCTACCCCTGAGCTAACGCCCCATCTGATCCTAAAAATTCGTGAGCTGTTGGCTGCGCCTGCTCCCGGCAGAGCCGGGACTCTGCGCAGCCAACCCTTCGGGCTTGTGCTTCGCGCTTGTCCTTGGGTCATCGTACCTTTGTACGCCTCCCCTTGTCCAAGCGCTCCAGCACTGCGCATCTCACTGAATTTTTAGGATCAGATTTTCCACCAAGGAATCAAACAATCAAGTCAACATTTTTTTCAAAGCGAAAAGGATTATATCAAGGCGCAACGGCGGTGTCAACGCGCGGACGACGTTTATGTTGAATGAATTTAATTGTTGCTGGCAAAAGTGAAATGACAACAATCGCTACTACCACCAATGTAAAATTATTCTGCACCACCGGAATGTTGCCAAAAATGTACCCAGCGCCGGTGGCTATGCCAATCCAACTAGCTGCTCCGGCCACGCTGAAACTTAAAAACCGGCTGTAGGGCATACGTCCGATGCCAGCCACGAACGGCGCAAAAGTACGAATGATCGGCACAAACCGCGCCATAATAATGGTCTTGCCGCCATGCCGTTCATAAAAACGTTTAGTTTCAATTAAATGTTGCTGATTAAGCCAACGAATTTTTTGACCGGAAAAAATTTTTGGTCCCAAATGATAACCAACCCAATAATTAACATTATCACCCAACAACGCGGCCACAAACAACAATCCCATTACCAACCAAACATTGAGCGCTCCCTGTGCCGAAAAGGTGCCCAAAGCGAACAACAAAGAATCGCCGGGCAATACCGGAGTCACCACCAAGCCTGTTTCACAAAAAATAACCACAAACATGATAACGTAGGTCCAAGCGCCATAACTTTTAATTAGGGCGTCAATATATTCGTCTATATTCAGGAAAAAATCCAAAGCTGTTCCCATATACTTGGTCTTATTTGTACAGGAATTAAGCAGCGCCGTCAAAACCACATTAGAAGCTGTGAATAGAAGGTGCATAAACAGGTGTTGGCAGAAAACAAACCGTCAGCTAAAATAGGTTTCCCTATGGAACAACTCCCACCTCACAATCTGGAAGCCGAACAAGCGGTGCTCGGCTCACTGTTAATCGACCAAGATGCCATTTTGAAGATTGCCGACGTAATTTCGGCCGATGATTTTTATAGCGATAAGAACGGATTGGTTTTCGCCTCAATGTTGGATGTTTATACACAACATGAACCAATCGACGTGCTTAATGTTACCAACCGCCTCAAAGAAAAAAACTTACTTGAACAAATCGGTGGACGAAGCTATTTAGTCACTCTCACCAATGCCGTTCCTTCAGCCGCCAATGTGGTGAGCTATGCCAATATCGTACAGCGCAAATCCACCTTGCGCCGTTTAATTCAAGCTGGTCACATCATTTTGCAAAAGGCTTACGACGACATCACCGATGACATCAGCGGTCAGCTCGATGCCTCGGAACGCGCCTTGTTTGCCGTGTCGCAAAA
>CAYMXY010000004.1:15601-20854 GCA_964394525.1 uncultured Gammaproteobacteria bacterium
TACGGCAAAATTTTACGCCGTTAAGCAACATTTTAGCCGAGGCCTTTGACCGCATTGATGAAATTCACAAAGAAGCCGGCAAGCTGCGCGGCGTGCCGACTGGTTTTAATGATTTGGATGTCAAACTCGGCGGGTTACAGAAATCTGATTTGGTGATATTAGCGGCGCGGCCGTCGTTGGGAAAAACTTCGCTGGCTTTAGATATTGCTCGCCATGTAGCTGTTTACGAACGCATCCCGGTTGGAATTTTTAGTTTAGAAATGAGCAAAGATCAACTGGTTGATCGTTTGTTGTGCGCTCAAGCCGGCGTGGATTTGTGGAAGATGCGCACCGGCCGCCTGTCAGATGCGCCCGGCCACGACGATTTTCCAAGGATCGGTCAGGCGATGGGGGTATTGTCGGAAGCACCAATCTATATAGACGATAGCCCGATGACCAATGTGATGGAGATCCGCACCAAGGCGCGCCGGCTGCAAATGGAGCACGGTTTAGGTTTGATATTGATTGATTATTTGCAATTGATGGAAAGCCGCATGAATACTGATAATCGCGTACAGGAGATTGCTGAAATTTCGCGTTCCTTAAAAGGGTTAGCACGTGAACTGAATATTCCAGTATTAGCGTTATCACAGTTGTCGCGGGCAGTGGAAGCGCAAAACGTGCCGATTCCGAAACTAGCTCATTTGCGCGAATCCGGTTCAATTGAACAAGATGCCGATGTGGTAATGTTTATTTACCGCGAAGATTATTACAAGCATGAAACTGATCGTCAGCATATCGCCGATATATATATTGCCAAACATCGCAATGGACCAACCGGCAAAATTGAGCTATACTTTGATATGGAAAAAGCCAGTTTCAAAAATTTAGAAAAAACTTTAAATTTAACTGAACCAACCTAACGATAACTAATATGGGATCAATGTTCAGCAAACTAAAACAGTTTAAAGACTTACGCCATCAAGCCAAAACGGCGCAATCCGTGATGTCACAAGTCACCGCTCACGGCAGCGGCGCCGGCGGCAAGGTTAACCTAGTGATGGATGGAGCCCAAAAAATATTGTCGCTCGATATCGACACCAGCCTGCTGCAACCCTCCGAAAAGAAAAAAATTGAACAGGGTTTAATTGATGCGCTCGCGGCCGCCAGTAAAGATATTCAACGCGCCATGGCTAAAAAAATTCAGTCTGGTGAAATGACCGTGCCTGACTTATCTAGTTTACGCTAGGGTAAGTTGAATTATGGCGCAATATCCGGCGGCGATTGAGGCGTTGCTGCAAACTTTTAGTCTGTTGCCCGGGGTCGGACGGAAAACAGCCGAGCGCTATACCTTATTCTTAGTCAAACAATCGCCCGAACTGATAGTGCGGTTGGTTCAAAACTTGCAGGCCGTCCGGCAATCCATTCGCCTGTGTGAACGGTGTTTTAATTTTACCACCACGGCGCGCTGTGGCATTTGTTCAGACAGCGGACGCGATCAAACCGTCATTTGTGTAGTAGCTGAACCAACTACCATCGCAGCGCTGGAATTAACCGGACAATTTCACGGCACTTACCATGTACTTGGCGGCACCATCAATCACTTAGAAGGTGTTGGACCGGAAAAATTACATCTAGCTGCTTTAGTGAAACGCGTCCAACAGGAAAAAACACACGAAATAATTTTAGCCACTAATCCCGATTTGGCCGGCGATACGACGGCGTTATATATTGCGGAAGCCTTAAAGGATTTGCCTGTGCAGCTTACAAAATTAGCGCGTGGTTTGGCCGCCGGCAGCGACATTGATTTTGCCGATGATCTGACGCTGTCGAGTGCTCTGCAGGATCGCCGCCCGATTAAAGCTTGATTTCGGAAATTAAAACCTTAGTGTAATGCTGACGATGTCCACGGTGGCGACGATAGTGCACCTTAGATTTGAATTTAATGACATGAATTTTTTTAGCACGGAATTGTTTAACAATTTTACCACTCACCTTAGCGGCGGTTACCATTGGTTTACCCACTTCAAAGGTGGTGGCGCCGGTATCATCGGCTAAAAAGAGCACTGGGAATTGAACCATGCCTCCTTCATCGCCGGCAATTTTTTCAAGCTGAATAGTGTCGCCTTGTTTAACGAGATATTGTTTGCCACCGGATTGTATTACTGCGATTAACATATATATTTTTGAATACTGGAATATGATAGATGGTTACCGAAACCTTGTCAACTGACTGATTTTGATGTATACTTTTATTAACATTGTACACATAATTTTAGCAGCTACTATTACCTATCACAATAATATGATCGGAAAACAGCCTGGCGAACCTGCTAGCAAAGCTATAACTCAAGAAGAGGTGACTGAGCCGAGAGTAAACCTAGAAGCAGATATCTTTGGAGCGTTTGACACAGAATACGCTGACGCGGCGCGCACGGCGCAGATGACTGCAGAAGAGGAGCGCGTTGACGTGCAGACTAGGGCCGAACGCGCCGGTCAGTTGCGGGATGCGTTTTTGGCGTTGGATGCAAAATCAACGCGTGACGCATTATCGCTTGCCACTGCTATGATTGCGTGGATACCAGAAGGCAAAATTCCGGAACAAACGCTCGCTGACCTGAAGACGCTTGAACAATTGCATGAAAAGTTGCACCAACGCGAAGCCGCGCTGCCCAAGGATGCCAAGGAAGCACTGGAAAAACTGCGCACGTTATTTTTCAACAATCCAAAAGTAACAGAAATCTCCGAACGACTCGTCCGTAGTCTGAAAGAAGCCGGCTCAAGGGCGCATGGCGATGTTGCGATTGAATTACAGACAATCGCGGACGCGGCGTTTGCCAAGGGTGAAACCGCACGAGCGCTCATTGAACAATATCCAGAGCTGGGGGAGGTGTATGAGGCTGGAAGCGACACAATTGAAAATGCAAAGCGTATCACTCATGATCGTATGGTGAATGTTAATTGGAATGACCAGACACAGATCAGTGTTAATAAGGACAATACCTACAATTCTTGGCTACCTCTTAAATTAGTTAAGATCAACCTAGAACGTATACGTGAAGCAAGAAAACTTGAAGAACAGGGAAAGTATAATCCAGAGTTGACCCTCTATGTATCAGAAAATCAGCAAAGCTATGTTAATCTTAATGACGAACGAATAGAATATTTGGAAAAATCTTACCAGAAAGCAGAAGGCACAACGCGCGCCGCGTATTTAGTTGGTACGCGTTCGTATGAGCGTTTGATGAGTTTGCTTGATGGTCTGCCGACTCGCACACAACGTCATGTACTTGAACAACAATTGGGTGTGGAGATGGGTCAAGGTGGGATGTATCTGCGATCATTGACGTCTAGTAGAGAAGTGAGGGGTATTGAGGACGTGGATTTACAAATTAGATTACTCCGTGAATTTAAACGCGCTAGTGTTTTACGTTCAATTGTAGATTGGATGAGTGACCCAACTTCTTGGTCAATAAAAAAAATTGGAGAGGGATACGAGTTGATTAATGAATACCGTGATAGCGTTACTAATGGGGACGACGAGACATCCCGGACACATTCACAGAGACGTATTGAACAAGGTCACGGCGCATTTATTTCTTTTCCAAAAAAAAATGAAAGAGGCAATGATAGAGATACATACCAGAAGATATTTGCGCAAATCTTTGAGAAAGATCCTGAATTTTTTGAAGATGTCGTTTCTGTGATTTCCATTCTAAAAAGACATGGCCATATGTTGCCGGATGATTCTCTTCTTAAAAATTTTCCACAGACAGCTGATAAAGTGCCATATCTTACAGAGGCAGATCGGGACACACAGGTTAAACAGTATAAAAAAAACATAGAAATCGCGGCATCATTTGACAAGTCGGATAAATCCACCGGGCAAGGCCGCGAATTGCCGCGCGTTATCTTTACTGCCGAACAAGGCGCGGCGGCCGTTAAAGCAGTCCAACTTGAAAGCTTGCGCGCCTTAGCGGAAGAACAGAATAAATTAAAGGCTTCGGAGCAACGCGCCTTGGTTGCAGAACGCGAGCTTGCCGCATTAAATAAACAACTAACAGATCTTACATCAAAACTTAGTAATGAAGAAAAGCTGAGACAGGCCGCAGAACGAGCAATGCAATCCGTACAAGTCGCGGCAACTGAGACCGGGCGCAGTGGCGATCAAAAAATTGGATCACTGAGCGAACGTATTGCCAAGTTGGTTGCCACCAGTCAAAGAACCACCCAGAGAGATGCTGAAATCCGCAGCACACTCATCACTTTACAACAAGCATTGGATGCAGCGAAAAAGAGTCCAGGAATCACCGGGGGCAATGCCAAAAAAGCCGTGGAAGACGCGTTACCTACTCTGCAAAGGGTACTCACAGATTTTAAGGAAGGCTAACTAATTGGCCGGGTTCAATTTTAAGAGCTGTTGTCAGTCCACCTCTAACTTCGATTACCGCATCCACTGGTACAGGTGAAGGATAGCGGCGATAATCAGTAAGTGAGGTGTTAGCTGCTTCCGGCTGCACCTGTTCAGTTATGCCAAAGATCACTCCGCGGCGCAGCCAAATAATATCAATCGGATACTCCACTCCTTTCATCCAAAAAATCCGCGGCGCTACTTGCGGCCAAAGAAACAACATTCCTTCAGCTTCACTTAAAAACTCCACCTCTGCTAAGCCTTGGCTCTGTTCCACCGGATCATCAGCTACCCATACCATCAACTTGGTTTGTGCCGAATTAGTGAACTGAACAAAGCTGCGCTGGCCGCGCTCACGCTCACATCCAGCAAACAACACCAACCCCAAAACCAAAACTAATAAACCCGCCGTCGCACGCGCCGATATAACCATAGTAACAAAAAACAACTGCCGATAATCAAACCACCTAAGACATAAATTTTGTATTGGCGAGCCACCAACAGCGTGCTCGCGCCAAACAATGCGGTCACACCATATAACAGCAAGGCAATGGTGCGATCACGCAAACCAAGAGCGCGTAGTTGAAAATGAAGATGCAACGCATCCCCTTGCCAAGGAGATTTTTTTTCAATAAACCACCGCCTAACTACTACCCAAGCCGCATCTATTAACGGCAAACCCAATATCAACAAGGCGGTGGCTAATTTACCTCCCGAAACAATTGCCAAAACTCCCAACATAAAACCGCACCACAGCGAGCCACTTTCACCTAAATAAATCCGCGCCGGAGAAAAATTCAAAACTAAAAAACCAGCCACAGCTCCGGCAAAAACCAAACTAATGATAGCCGTCTCGGGCTGCG
>CAYMXY010000004.1:20864-30192 GCA_964394525.1 uncultured Gammaproteobacteria bacterium
ATTATTACCGCTCCAATTATGCTTATTCCGGGTACCAGTCCGTCAATTCCATCAAGTAGCTTAGTGGTATAACTAGTAATCAACAACCAACCTAAAATAAATAAATCTGCCCACAGCGTAATTTTGTAAGGCAATCCCTCCCACTGCCAGATCACTTGTTGCCACTGTTCCAATGACACTACCCCACCAAACGGATTAGCAATAGCGGCAATACCAATGCCGCTGGCAATAATTATGGCGGCAGCCAATATCGGAAAAATAATCTGCTGATTGGGACGAAGTTGTTTCCAATCATCCACTACCCCACCGATCATGATAATCAAACCGGCTAACCAAATTCCAATTAGATGTTTCGGCAGCAGATAACCATTAGTGAGCGGCTGCCACAAAATAGCCGTCACTGCCACAAAACTGCCGTAAATCGCCACTCCACCCAATAGCGGTACGGGCCGATTTTGCCATTTGCGGCGCGGTGCCCGCTGCGGCCGGTCAACTATTCCCCATCGGGCAGCTAATTTTTTTAAGATCATGGCTAAACCAAACGCCACCCCAGCGGCACCGCCAACTGCCACAACCATTGCCGGCAGTGTCAGTGGCCAAGTCATACCACCATTTTATCTAGATAATTCTGCAAAAGAATTTGTGCCGCCACTTGATCTTGTTTACGTTTGCTTGAAGGAATTTCAGCCAGCAGTGTATCGGCCAACTTCGAGGTAAAGCGTTCATCCAATGTTTGTACCGGCACCGTCACGTGATTGCGCAATTTTTCCACAAAGCGCTGTAATTCTTCAGTTACGGCAGTTGGTTGACCCGCCATGGTTAGCGGCAAACCAAGTAACACGCGGTCAATTTTTTCCAACTCCACCACCGCTTTTATTTTAGTGATTAACTTATTTTGACTCAACCCTTCCAATATACCCTTACCCACGGCAATGCGTGTTTCGGTATCGCCTAAGGCTAATCCAACTCGCCTTTTACCATAATCTAACGCTAAAATTTTCATAAGCAGCATTATAGCCGAGTCAGCACTTCGTGACCAGTGGCAGTAATTAAAAAAGTATGTTCAAAATGAGCGCTTAATTGGCCGTCAGCCGTAATTACGCGCCAACCATCATCTTCAAAAATAACTTCCGGCGTACCCAAATTAACCATCGGTTCTATGGCTATAGCCATACCGGGACGCAACCGCACACCTTTACCAGCCGAGCCAAAATTAGGAATTGACGGCTGTTCATGCAGCGCCCGACCAATGCCGTGCCCAACCAACGAACGAACCACAGCGAAACCGGCAGCTTCGACGTAAATTTGAATGGCGTGACCGATATCACCAATGGTACAATCGGGCTTCAAATACTGAACAGCTATTTTGTTCAGTGCTGCGCTAGTAACATCCAACAGCCGCTGCGCTTCGGCACTTATTATTCCAACCGGCACAGTGACAGCGCAATCGCTGTACATATCCTGATAAATCACTCCGGCGTCAATACTGATAATATCTCCAGACAGCAAACTACGGCTGGTGGGTGGACAATGAACCACTTCTTCATTAACTGAAGTGCACAAGATATTGTTATAACCGCGATAACCTTTGAAGGCGGGCTGCGCTCCGGCAGCCGCAATTAACCGTTCAGCCGTCTGCTCTAATTCCAACAACTTGATACCCGGCGCTACCATAGCCACCAATTGGTTCATTATTTGCGCCAAAATTTTTCCACTGGCGCGAATGGCGGCCTGCTCTGACGGAGTTTTAATGGCGATCATATGAACAATGCTTGAACATCACGCCAAACATCGGCAATGGGCTGCTCACCATTGATAGTAGTAACAGTGGCTCCGTGTGAGCGATAATAATCCAATACCGGCTCGGTTTCCTGATGATAAATAGACAAACGCTGGCGCAACGCCGCTTCAGTATCATCGGCGCGTTGCTGCAAAGCTGACCCATCAATATCGCAAATCTCGGCTTGGCGGGGAGGATTGTAAGTTAAATGATAAACGTGCCCTTGCGCTACGCAGGTGCGTCGTTCGGCAATCCGGTGAACGGCTTCGGCGTCGCTGATGTTAATATGAATTACCTGACTGATCGATGTGACCTGTGCCAAAGCCTGCGCCTGCTCCAGATTACGCGGATAGCCATCCAACACAAAACCGGCGACGCAATCGGACTGCCGCAAACGCTCTGCCATCATTGCATTAGTCACTGCGTCTGGCACCAGCTTACCTTGGTTGATGTAGCTTTTAATCTGCTGACCAATGGCAGTGCCGGCTTGGACATTTTGTCTAAAAATATTACCGGTGACTATTAATGTCAGTTTTAAGGCGCTTGCCAATTTTTCGCCCTGCGTTCCTTTGCCCGACCCCTGCGGTCCGAATAAAATAATATTTCTAGAAGTATTCATATTCCCGCACCTGCAATTGCGCCTGAATTTGTTTGACTGTTTCCAACGCCACCGATACCACAATCAACAACGAAGTTCCGCCGACCACCAGCGCGCTGGAACTGCCGCTGGCAAAGGCTTGCAACGCCACCGGCAATACCGCCACTGCTCCCAAAAAAACGGCGCCAGTCAGCAAAATATGATTAGACACGGTTTGTAAATACTCTGCCGTAGCTTTGCCCGGACGAATCCCCGGAATAAATGAACCTCGTTTCTGCAAATTCTCGGCAATCTGTTCAGGCTTAAAAATAACCGCTGTATAAAAATAGGTAAAAATGAAAACGAACACAAAATAAAGTACGCCGTAAACAATTTTGTTGTTAAAGGCGTTGATAATAAAATTACCAGTTTGTGCCAGCCAAGGAATACTCAAGGTAACAAGATATTGACCAATAATCGGCGGAAACAATACTAAAGAAACCGCAAAAATAATGGGAATGACTCCGGCTTGATTCACCCGCAATGGCAAATGAGTTTCGCGTCCGGCTACACTGCGGCCGCGCACCGTGCGCGCCGTGGCGATGGGAATATTGCGCTGACCTTCGGTCACAAACACGATCCCAAAAATAACGGCTACAGCCACAGCTACATACAACACCAAGGTCGGCAACTGCGTGCTGTCATAGGTCGCAAAAAATTGCTGGATGGAAATCGGCACGCGCGCCACAATGCCAGCAAAAATCATCAACGAAATACCGTTACCGATATTCTTTTCTGAAATCAATTCTCCCAGCCACATCGTAAACACGCTGCCGCCGGTAATTAAGCAAACCGCTGTAATCATTTGCCACAGATTCAGACTGCCGATTACGCCGCCGCCGGTACTTTGCAGTAAAATTATCGTGCCGTAACCCTGAATGGCCGCCATTGGCACAGTTAAATAGCGCGTCCATTGCTGAATTTTGCGTTGCCCGTCGGTCTCTTTTTGCAGCTCTTCAATTTTCGGCACAATCATGGTGAGCAACTGAAAAATAATCGAAGCAGTAATGTATGGCCCTACGCCCAACATCACCAGAGAAAAATTTTCCAACGCGCCGCCGGAAAAAACGTTCAACAAACCCAAATAGGCATTGCTGTTAAAAAAGGCTTTCAGATTAGTTACATCAACACCGGGAATGGGAATGTGGGCCGCTAACCGAAATACCACCAACAAGGCCATGACATAGCCAATTTTTTTGCGCAGATCGTGATTGCGCCAGACTTTTAAAAATGTTTCCCACATGTGATGGTTTTCCCACCTGCTTTAATGATTTCCTTTTTGGCCGCAGCCGAAAAGGCTTCAGCCACGATGGTAACGCCGGTTGGCACAGTGCCGCCGGCCAACACTTTATATCCGTGCAAACGTATTTTAGTTTGCTTTGGATAACGCTCAGTGATTGTGCCTAAACTAATAACGGCTGGTCGCGACCGATCACTCTTAAAACCACGCACTTTAGGTATTCCTTGAAAAATGCGTCGCAATTCACGTAATTTTAAGCCGCCACGGCCGCCGGTACGCGCCCGCTGCCCTTTGATGCCGCGACCGGAAAAAATACCGCGTCCAGAACCGTGTCCTCGGCCGACCCGACGATGTTTTTTATGTTTATTGGTAGATAAAGTATTGAGTGTAAGCATATTTTAAGCTTTGATTGGTTCAGTTCTTAAGCGTTTCAAAGCGGCTATTACTGCGGCCACGTTATTTATTTTATTGCGTGAACCCATCATTTTACTGACCACATTCGGCACACCGGCCGCCGTTAATACTTGACGCACTGGGCCGCCGGCAATTAAGCCACGGCCGCGCTGGGCTGGTTTCAGCATAATTCGGGCGCTAGCGAATTTCATCTCGACCGGATGTGGAATAGTGTCGTTAACGATTGGCACCTGAATGAGCTGCTTCCGAGCCTTAAGCGCAGCTTTTTGCACTGAGGCGGTGACATCTTGCCCCTTGGCTAAACCCATACCAACGCTGCCTCGCTTATTGCCAACTACCACGCAAGCGCGAAACCGCATACGTTTACCGCCGGCCATCACGCGGGTAACGCGAGCTAAATCTACGATGTATTGTTCAAAATCGTCTTTCGGTTGGTTTGATCTACGGCGAGAACCTTTATGTGATGTTTTCGGCATGGTGATAAATTAAAATTTTAAACCGGCAGTGCGCGCCGCTGCGGCCAGCGCTTTTACACGACCATGAAAACGATAACCGGAACGATCGAACACAACTCGGGTAATGCCAGCAGCTAGAGCGGCTTGCGCTAAGGCTTGGCCGACAGCCGTGGCTTTAGTGGTTTTTGTGCCGGCGGTGGACAATTTAGCATCAGACATGGCCACAATGGTACGGCCAGTGTTATCGTCAATCAATTGAGCCGACAAGTGTTTTAGACTGCGGTGGACGGCTAATCGTGGTAGTTCTTTTGTACCCCAAATTTTTGCCCGCACCCGTCGCTTGCGCCGTAAAAAACTTTGTTGTTTCTGTTTATTAGTGTTCATAATTTATTATTAGGCCGTAGCGCCAGCCGCTTGTTTTCCTTGCTTACGAATAATAACTTCATCAATATATTTAATCCCCTTTCCTTTATAGGGTTCCGGTTTACGAATTTTACGAATTTCCGCCGCCACTTGCCCGACTAATTGTTTATCAGTCGATGATAAAGATAAAACGTTTTTCTCTTGTTTGGCCGTCACGCCAGCCGGAAGAATATAAGTCAATTCATGAGAAAAGCCGGCTTTAATATGCAATGTCTTATCCTTTACGTCAAAACCATAACCCACACCGTTGATTTCCAGTTTAACGGTATAGCCGTTGGTTACGCCGATTATTAGGTTGCGTACTAATGCGCCAGCCGTTCCCCAGATAGCGCGTTGGCTTTTATCAGTGGGTTGAGGAACACTAATATTAATATTATCTGCCCCAATCTCAAATTTTACTATTGGATTAAATAATTTGGTTAATTCACCTTTAGGGCCTTTAACAGTTAATTGCTTACCGGTAGATATAACACTAACACCGGTCGGAATGGGAATAGGTTTATTGGCTTTACGAGACATAGGCGTTAAAATATTTCACAAATTACTTCTCCACCTAATTTACGTTTACGCGCTTCCTTATTGGTCATTAAACCTTGTGAAGTTGAAATTACGGCGATTCCAAAATTATTCTGAACATAAGGCAGCTCATTACGCTGGGCGTAAACGCGACGACCGGGTTTAGAGATACGTCGTACTGCCTGAATCGCCGCCTGACCATCGGCTAAGTAGCGTAGCCGCAATTCTAAAGCCGGCTGGCCAGCAGCGGAACTTTTATCGGCGCCAGCTAAATAATGTTCTTGCCGTAAAATTAAGGCCAGTTGATACTTCAATTTTGAATACGGCAAAATTACTTTCGCTTGGCGCGCCGCCTGAGCGTTTCTGATTCTGGTAAGCATGTCTGCGATTGGATCGGTCATGGAAATATATTTATTACCAACTGGCTCGTTTAACACCAGGGATCGCTCCCTGTTCAGCCAGTTCCCGGAAACAAATCCGGCACAATTTAAAATCTCTAATAAAGGCATGCTGCCGGCCGCAACGCCAACAGCGGTTAACGAGCCGCGTAGAAAACTTGGGTTGACGAGTAACTTTTACTTCTTGTGAGGTTTTAGCCATAGCTTACTTCTTAAAGGGAATACCTAATAATTCAAACAATTTAGTGCCCACCACTCGATCATGTGCCGTTGTTGTAACAGCTACTTCCAAACCATGCAAGTAATCAATGCTATCTGATTTCACTTCCGGAAAGACAATATGTTCCTTAAAACCGATATTCAAATTCCCCTCGGCATCAACCGCGCTGCGGGCGATTCCTTGAAAATCGCGTACCCGAGGCAGTGTGCTGTGAATTAGTTTATCGAGGAAGTCGTACATCCGTTGTCGGCGCAGTGTTACCATGGCACCCACCACCATGCCTTGTTTGAGCTTAAAGTTAGAGATGGATTTATGGGCTTTAGTCAGTACCGGTTTTTGACCAGTAATTTGGGTTAAGTTGTTAACCACCGCCGTAATTACCTTTTGATCGCCCATAGCACGGCCAAAACCAACATTAACGGTAATTTTTAATAAACGCGGCACAGCGTGACGATTGGCAATGTTAAATTCCGTCATTAACTTTGGCGCAATTTCTTTTTGATAACGTTCAAACAAGCGATTCATAATATTTCTTTACATTTACGACAGAGACGCTGGCTTTGACCATCTGGTAAACGACGGTAACCAACGCGCGTCACTTTATTACATTTTGAACAAACCAACTGAACATTAGCCGCCGGCATTGGCGCGGATAATTCTAACCGCTGTCCTTTTTCTTTAGCTCGCTGCGGCCGCAAATGCTTCACCAACAAATTCAATCCTTCTACCACCACCTGATTACGTTCCGGCAATACCTGCATTACCTTGCCGGTTTTGCCGGCTGATTTGCCTTTCATCACTTTAACTAAATCACCTTTCTTGATTTTCATAAAACTTCCGGTGCTAACGAAGCTATTTTAGTAAATCCTAATGTTTTAATTTCGCGCGGGATCGGCCCAAAAATGCGTGTTCCTTTTGGTTCTTTTGTTTTTGGGTCAATCATCACGCAGGCATTATCATCAAATCGGATATAACTGCCATCCGAGCGGCGCGTCTCTTTTTTGGTCCGTACTACCACCGCGTGACTAACCGTGCCTTTTTTCATTTGGGTATGGGGTTGAGCCTCTTTAATTGCCACAGTAACAATGTCACCCAAACGCGCATAACGTTTACGATAGCCACCATGCACCAAAATAACACCAACTACTTTGGCTCCACTATTATCTGCGACTGTTAAATAAGAACGTAACTGGACCATATTTATTGTTTTTTAGCAATTACTCTCCATTTTTTATGCTTGCTGATCGGACGGCATTCCACAAATTCAACCTCATCACCTACCTGATATTGTTTATGTTCATCGTGCACCTGATATTTTTTGCTTACCGTAAAACGTTTCTGATAAATTGGATGGTAACTCAAACGATCCACCTTCACGACGATGGTTTTTTGTTGAGCAGCTGATACTACCACACCTCGAAAATGACGTTTACCTTGGCGTTTGATACTAGTAGTTGGCATATTTGAATTAGTCATGGGATTGATGTAAAAGCGTTAAAATGCGGCAATGGTACGTTTGAATTGACGAATTTTGCTCACTTTTGTTTCTTGTCTGCCGGCTATTTTAAAACGGGTCGTATTAAGCTCAGCGCGCTGTTCGGCCAATAATTTCTGTAATTCGATTGGTGATTTTTCCCTTAATTCTTTGTTGGTCATAATGGTTTATTGTTCCGCTTTGGCCATAAATTTAGTGCGCACCGACATTTTGGCTGCGGCCAAGCGCATCGCTTCAGCGGCGTCTGTTTTTGAAATCCCGCCAATTTCAAATAAGATTGTGCCGGGTTTCACTTCTGCAATAAAATGATCTACGGCGCCTTTACCGCCGCCCATCCGGATTTCGCCGCCTTTCAGCGTCACTGGACTATGGGGGAAGATCCGCTTCAATTTGCCGAGCGCTTATCCAACCACCGGTCAAAGCCTTCAAACCGTAATCGCCGAAATTCAAATTGAGCCGTTGAGTGGCACGGCCGCGTACTTGCGCGCGATGCCATTTGCGATGTTTAATTTTGCGTGGTGTCAGCATAGCTATTTTTGAATCTTTTTAATGACAGTGTGCTTGCCGCGGCCAGACGGACGTTTGTTTCTTTCTGGTTTGGTTGGTTTAGCAGCCGCCACTGGTATGGCTTCAGGTACCGCCAATTCTCGTGATTTATCAGCAAATACCTGTCCACGATAAATCCAAACCTTAACCCCAATCGCCCCATAAATGGTATGAGCTGCGCCACGCGAATAATCAATATCGGCACGCAGCGTATGAGTTGGCACTGATCCGGCGCTTAATGCTTCAGTTCGAGCAATTTCGGCACCATTCAACCGGCCGGCGCAAATAACTTTTACTCCTTTAGCTCCCCCTTCCATGACCTGCTCAATTGTCCGTTTCATCACCCGTCGGAACGGCACGCGCTTTTCCAGTTGATAGATAATATTTTGTACAACTAACTCGGCATCCAAATCTGGCTGACGTACTTCCTCAATTTCAATTTCCAAATGCATTTGGCGTGAACCGAAAAAACGTCTTTTAATTTGGCGACGCAAATCTTCTATTCCGGAACCACTTCGGCCAATAATCACACCTGGCTTGGAGGTACTAATAATCACTGATAACTGTTCACCAGACCGACGAATTTCAATTCGGGAAACTCCGGCATCACGAAGTTTTGTTTTTAAAAATTTACGTAATCCCAAATCTTGACGCAGCCAGTCGGCAAACTGTCGTTTCGGTGCAAACCACTTTGACAAATGCGAAGTGGTTGTATTTAGACGGATAACTCGTGGATTAACCTTTTTTCCCATATCTTTTAGCTTTGGTTGGTGCTTTGTCAGTTAAAATTACCTTAATATGTGAAGCGCGTTTATGAATTGGTGTAGCCCGCCCCATGGCGCGTGGTGTCCAGCGGTGCAGGGTGACGCCATCACCGACCGTCAACGATTTTATCCACAGCTGATCGCCGCGCCAGTGATAATTCTGTTCGGCGTTAGCGACGGCCGATTGGATCAGCTTGCTAATTGGTAAAGCCGGTACCGCTAAACCGCGCAGCGAGTTCACTACCAAACGAACTTTGCGTGGACTGATGCGGAGATGACGTAATAGCGCTGTAACTTCCATATTTATTTCTTAACAGCTTCAGTCGCTGCCGTTACTTTAGTTTTTTCCGCTTCAGCGGCCGCGCGTTCTTGTTCTTTTTGCATCTTACCGCCGTGTTTCACAAATTTACGCGTTGGAGAAGATTCTCCCAACCGATGAC
>CAYMXY010000005.1:0-20127 GCA_964394525.1 uncultured Gammaproteobacteria bacterium
TTGCGGTGCAAGAGGGCAAAGGGAAAGGCGATGCTGTACGCCAAGGGTTTAATCTGGCAAGGGGGTGATATTTTAATGATCTTAGATGCCGATTTAACTGTCAGACCAGAGGATTTAACAAAGTTTTATTACGCCATTGCTTCAGGCAAAGGGGAATTTATTAATGGTTGTCGTTTAGTCTATCCAATGGAAAAAGAGGCAATGCGTATTATTAATATGATCGGCAATCGTTTTTTTCCATAGTTTTTTCTTGGTTACTGGGCCAACGCCTTAAAGATACACTTTGTGGTACCAAGGTAATTTTTAAAGATGCTTATCGACAATTAGCCATTAATCGGGTTTTTTTTGGAGACTTTGATCCATTTGGTGATTTTGATTTGTTATTTGGTGCGTCTAAATTGAATTTAAAAATTGTTGATTTACCCATCCGTTATCAGGCGCGGCAATATGGTTCAACCAACATCTCGCGTTTTCGGCACGGGTTTATTCTATTAAAAATGATGTTATTTGCAATGAATAAAATAAAGTTCACCTAAGATATGAACTGGAAACGGTATAGTTTATTTGGGTTATTGGTTGTGCCAGTGTTGTTTATAATTGTAGCTACCTTACACAAAGAAGCGCGAGGTCCAAATTGGTTAGGTTCGAATTATGATCCGGAATATGCTTATTTGATAACTTCGTTGAGTTTATCACATGGCGGGCCAGTCAATTATCTTGATCATCCGGGAATTACCATCAGGTATCTGGGTGCGCCAATTATTAGATTGTTGAATCCTTTTAAGCCCACCGATGAAAGTTTTATCATTAATGAACTACATTTTTCAAATTATGTTGCGGAAGTGTTGCGCTATCCAGAATTCTATCTTGATGCGATTATTTTATTTTTTTTGGGGTTAAATACCATTCTTCTGGTAGTAGTAGGTATTAGCGCTTATCGTTGGACGCAAAACATTTGGTTGGCAGCGCTATTACAAACGTCACCATTTATTGCCAGTAGTACAATAATATCTTATACCACAGCCAAAGTTTCTCCAGAATCAATTTTGCTTTTCACTATGTTAGTTTTTATTCTGTTGCTTATTATCATGCTACAAGATAAGGATGCTAAAAAGCATTTCTGGTTTGCACTTGGTTTTGCCGCCATTATTGCTTTTGGTATGGCCACAAAATTTACTTTTTTGCCCATCGCCATAGTACCATTATTTATCATTGGCAAATATAGATATAAATTATTATATATATTAAGCATTCCATTATTTTTTTATATTTTTACTGAACACATCATTGGTGATTACAAAGCTTTTTTTGAAATGATCATTAACGGTATTTATTTACCATCAGGCGGCGGGAATGGTTTGTTTGATTGGCGTTACCTACTGGATTTTACAAAGATGGTGGTGTTAGATTTTCGTTACCAACTAATTATAGTGGCTATAATAGTATTATCGTATTTAGTAGTATTTATTTCTAGAAGCAAAGAACAGAAAAAGTTATTATGGCGTAGTATTGAATTTCGTTACGCCATCGGCGTGGTGCTAGCTTTTATCATAACGGTAGTGTTAGTAAGTAAACGTCCCAACTATTCTTACTTTATCCCAACTTTACTATTAATGGTTCCATTATTAGTGATTTATCTTCATTATGTTAATCAGCAGATTGGTCACTTGCGAAAAGTCTATAAATTTTTTTACCCTAGCTGTTTATTATTGGTAGTAATATTATTTAATCAAAATTTACATGAAATAAAAAAATTCTTACAAGCCATTGATTTAGACAAAAAAGAACAACTGGCACTTTATAATACCGTAGAAACTCAATATCGAAAATATAAACCGGTATTCTTTTTTCGTTCCTCTCATCCATTGGCTGCTCTGTCATTTGGTTATGGTTTTTCAAGGCAAAATTATGATGCTATCCTACGAACTATATATATTGGAGAATTTAATTTTGATCCAGCCATAGGATTTCATCATTGGAGAGATCCGGTGGATTTAAATGGGATTTACGACTTCCATAACGGCAGAGTTATTTTTTTTAGCACACCATTCTCTGAAGAATTTATTCAACAAATCGCTGAACAATACCAATTACAGTTGATTGATGTATACAATGGACAAGGTCAAACGATTTATCAACTGGAACGGATGATAAATGATAATAATGATCCTAATGGACCTAAAACCTAATCCGGGAAATAATTACTAGTATTTATTTTACCAGTTAAGAAATAGACTGCATCAAGGCGAATTGGACCGAATACCCAGTGTTCATCTAGTTTTGGTTTTGGATCAGTAGTAATAAACGCTTTTCTTAGATAAGAGACATTTTGCAATTTGGGAAAATATCCATTTAAGAAGGTTAATAAAAGTACAGTGATAACGGCTAAGTGAGTGAGCCTTGACTTACTTACTTGAGTAATTACTAGAACAGCCAAAAGGACAATGAACATATTAGGTACGTAAAGGAAGCGTTCTTGATGGGTAGCAAAAAAGAACCAATACATACTGTAGATAATACTGTAGCCAATCAAAATAATATAATGAAGACGATATTTTTTGATGATAATTAGCCAAGGTAATAGTGGTAAGGCAACTAAAGTTAAGATTGATTGCAAATAAATTTGTTTGGTGCTTGTCCAAAAAATGTGAACTGGGGAAAGCAGATAATTAGTAAAAGTTCTTGGATAACCAAACCATTGTATGGCGATTAGCAATTCCTGATAAGTAGTATCATCAATCCCTTGGTGGCCGAAATAGAGCGGATAGAATGGATTAAGATACAATACCATATTTTTTATATACCAGAACCCACCTACCAGAATAATAGGTAAAAAGAATTTCATTAGTCGCTTGAAATACAATTTCAGTGATCGTTCTTTAGTATAGAAATGCCCAATAGTCAAAAGCAAACTCATCAGCGCAACATCAATAATCACAGTATATTTAATGGCTATACCAATGCCAAGACAAATCCCACTAATAATCAGAAGCAAATCATTTTTTTGATGGAGCCAATCAATTAGCATTAGGATGCCGATGATGGTTAGAGCGGCCGCGGCCGTATCAACATAGCCAGTTAGCGATAATGACAACATTTCACTCATACCTAGCATTGCCACGATACCACCCACCGCAACTTTTATGTTGTAATTGCGCCGTAACCAACCATAGATAAATAAAATAAGTGACAGATAAATAAAATAATTTATGACATGTCCTAAAATGTATCCGATATTTAACATACCAATGGCGCTAAGCACTTCCATAAAAAGAGGAAGATTACCATAAAAGTAATGCCCACCATGTGGAAATGCTAAAGTATGTGAAGTAGCCAATAATTCTGCCTCCGGTAGGTGATAGGCCGCTTCATCTGCTGCCAGAGGAGGAATGAACGTCGCTAGATAATTAAGTAGTATCACTACTCCAATAAACCCACCAATCAAAACAAGAAGTAAAGGAGTCTTTTGCCAAATTTGTTTAAAAAAAGATGGAATGACCAATCGTAGTGTTATAAAAAAACGATACAATTCTTTTCGCACCAATACACCAATTACAAGAAAGATTGGGTAAATCACCATTGTTTTAAACTGTCCAACTAATCCCAGTAATACACCAATATTAACTATCACAGCTAAACCACTGACAAAGGATAAACTAATGGTAATAGGAAGATTATCTTTATAACGAAGTAACGATAAAATTTTTAATCCAATCCCAAGCGCCAACACACTAAAACCAATTGGTATGATGATTCTCAAAAAAATATATACTAGTTCCATACCTGTTTTTATATAGTCATTACTGTAACTTGTCAACGATTTTTTTGGTACTTAGGTGTAGTAAGGAAGTAAATCGGTCATACCCATAGGGAAATAGAAAGGTCATACCTGTAAGCTAGGGCGTTAGTATTAACGCACTCTACTTTATGACTCGAATTGCACTAACTCCACAAGAGTTGCGTCGTTTGGATGTATCCTCCTTGGGTACTACCAGGCACAGCTTCCTAAGATGACTATTCTATTTCCCTGTAGGGTATGACATTTCTAATTCCCTGCGACATTTTTTGGTACTTAGGTTGACAGACAGTATTAACTATGACATTAATAACCTAATTTTATGAACGAAACAGATCGAATCGCGGTATTAATTCCATGTTATAACGAAGCAGTTACGGTGGAGCGGGTGGTGACTGATTTTAAGCAGATACTGCCAAACGCTATCATCTATGTTTACGATAATGCCTCCACTGATAATACGGCTGAGTTAGCACGGGCCTCAGGTGCCATAGTAGTTTCTGAACCACATCGCGGTAAAGGAAAAGTAATGCGCCAAATGTTCATGGACATAGAGGCCGATTATTATATATTAGTCGATGGCGATGATACTTATGAAGCCAATGAAGCGTTGGATTTACTCCAGTTAGCCCACACTGGCCAATATGATATGGTGGTGGGGGATCGTTTACAACAAGCTAAACAAGGTAGTTTAACTGGATTACATCTGTTTGGTAATAAATTATTTGTGCTGGTTCTAAATTCACTTTTTCATGGACATTTTCATGATATATTTTCTGGCTATCGCGTAATGAACCGAACTTTCGTTAAACAAGTACCAGTGGTAGCTAGAGGTTTTGAAGTGGAAGCTGAACTAACCATTCAGGCATTAGAGCGTGGTTATTTGGTTGCCGAACGACCGATTAAATACAAAGCCAGACCGACTGGTAGTGAATCTAAATTGAACACTTGGCGCGATGGAGGGAAAATATTATTGACCATTTTTTATATTTTACGTGATTATCGCCCGATGACTTTTTTTAGTTTATTAGCTTTGATCTTTTTAATTCCCGGGGTAATCGCTGGCAGCACGGTGATTGTTGAATTTTTCCGCACCGGATTAGTGCTGCGTTTGCCGATGGCAGTATTAGCGGTTGGATTAGTGTTAGTAAGCGTGTTTGTGGTGTTGACTGGTTTCGTTATCAGTACTATAAATCGACGGTTTAGTGAACTTGAAGCAAATGTACAAAAAAATATGGTAAATATTAATAAATAATTTTTGAAATGGACGATCCACACACTCATCACCATAATCACGACCATCGTACCACTTCACATGGTCAAACCAAACGCTATTGGCTGGAAGATTATTTAGCTGATCGACGAATGCAACGGGTGATTCGGTCGATTCCAGTTAATAGTATTGTTTGTGATATTGGCTGCGGGTATCGAGGGCGATTCTTATTTAGATACAAAGATTTATTCAAAAAAGGGTATGGTTTTGATATAGCGGTGGATACGAATTTATCTGATGGAAAGATAATTCTTCAACCAGCCGACCTTAATCAACACATTCCGTTACCAGATAATAGCGTTGACATTATTACTTCTTTAGCTGTTTTGGAACATTTATCTAATCATGAGCAACACTTACGCGAAGTCTATCGGATATTAAAACCAAATGGTCATCTGCTTCTTACTACACCTACGCCTGCCAATAAGCCATTACTGGAATTTCTAGCATTTCGCCTGCAGGTAACTGATGCTACTGAAATTGCCGATCATAAATGTTACTTATCTGGTGCTGATTTACGTACAAAATTGCAGGCGGCTGGATTTACCGACCAAAATATTACTACGCGAACCTGGCAATTTGGATTAAATAATTTTGTAGATGTTGTTAAAGCGTAACTTATTAGCGAGTGATTTGATATAATTGACAAGTCTGATATTCAAAGATTAATTCCGATTTATCTAACAATAATTGCTCGGCGGAGACTCGTTCATCAAAATAATTTTTTTGGATAAGATCTGTCTGTTGAGCAAAATCAGCTTTACTTGATGTATTAAAGTATATATAAGCAATATTATTTTCTACAATGAAGGCAGTCATTTGTTCTTGAGTAATGTCGGCAGGGAAATTTAGGAAGCGGCCACGATTGTCATAAAATTTGAAATGGCTATTATGCCAGATTGACCAATTATCTAATACTTTGACTGTCGGATCATTTTCTTCAAGATAAGTTAGCGCAGCATAGCCACAGTCAAAATGTTGACTGATATATTCTTCTTTACTAACACGCCCTAAAACCATATTTACTTTATTAGCTTGCAAGACTAGCTGAGGATAGATGGTGGCGACATGCATAATATAACCACGCAAGTTAAACCTCGCCCCGATTATCAATAAAAAGCTAAACAATAAACTAAATAGGACTATTTTCCAACGTTTACTTGATTGAGTGAGACTAATGCTGGCAAGAATAATTGTTAGAGCATTTACCGTATCTAAAAAACGTTCTTGATGAGTTGAAATGAACCAATTTATTGTAAACACAAAACAGTAACCAAGTAAAATAATATGAAATTTACGTCTGGAATGTAACATCAGTAAAAAAGGCAAAGTTAACAACCCAAGTATCACGATTAATGGTTGGGCATTATACAACAGCGACAGTAACGGATAGTCACTTTGCATCCATGGTTTTAAATAAAATGTCCAAGGAATGAATAGAAAATTTATCACGTTACGCGGCACAACAAAATTTTGAATTGCTTGTATCAGTGAATCATATTCAACTTCACCATATCCAATATGACCAAACAACAATGGATATGTCGGGTTACCGTACAATAAAATATTTTTTATATACCAAAATCCGCCAAATAATAATATTGGCCAGCCAAAGTGAAAGATAGCTTTCAACTTTGGCCGCCACTGCCGGGGTGTAGCCAGCATAATACAAAAGGTAATGATTGCGACCGTAAAGAGCGGAGAATATTTTATCGATAAAGCAATACCTAAGATTGCCCCGCTGGCCGTTAACACATTTGTTCGTTTTGTTTGCCACCAATCCAAGGCCAACAATAATCCAATAATTTCTAAAGCAGCAAAAGCAGTATCAACTAAAGCAGTGGTAGAAATTTCTACAAATTTATTGAGCAATAATAAACCTAAAATACCAGTACTGGCGGTAATAATACTGTAATGTTTTTTTAGCCAGCCAAAAACAAAAACTATAAAACTTAAGAAAATAAGATAATGAAACAATTGGGCCAGTGAATAACCTGATATCAAAGTACCCAGAGCATAGGCTACCTCCATAAATAGCGGCAGATTGCCATAAAACAGTTGTCCACCATGTGGAAATGATAGGGAGTGTGAAGAAACTAATAGACTAGCTTCTGGCAAATGATAGGCGATGACATCGCGATCAACTGGTAAGGCTTGGGTAGCCAAAAAATTAGCGATGATAATAAGTCCACTGATAAAAATTAGTCCGCTCGTTAGTTTAGATTCTTGCCAGATAAGAAACAATTTTTTTATTTTTTGAAAAAAAAGTATAATCTCTTGAAAGATTGAGCGATGTAACCAAATGACAGTGGCAAAAAATAAACCAATCACTAAATTGGCTGTAAATTGGCCAAATAAGCCCAAGATAACACCACCATAGACCACCATACTAAAACCAATTAAATAACCTAGACTGGTGGTGATGAGATATGTATCAGAGAAACGAATCAGTTGCAAAAATTTTTTACCCAAAACAACCGCCGTAGGTATTAGAATAATTACAATGAATATATTAAAGAAAATTTCCGTCAGCATTGGGAACAATATTTAGTTAATAACCCAGCCAATTCTTTCATCCGTTGAGCATAGGTATGGTCGCGCAGCGTCCGTTGTTGGCCAGCCAGAGCAATTTGTTCTCGCTCCCAATCATGGTTTAAATAATAAGCAACTTTCTTCACTAGATCATCCGCCGATTGGTAACTAATTATTTCTTTATCAATATCAAAAAGATCAGCCAAATTTTTTTTATGATCCGTAATTAAAAAAGTACCTAGTCCGGTAGTTTCATACAATCGCATATTATTAGCATATTGTTCCGCAGCAGCACTATGCCGGTTAATGCAGACTTTAGCTTGTTTGATAATAGTGTACATCTCCAGCCCCCATACTTCGCCATGGTAATATCGACGAAGTGGAGAATTATCAGCCAAATGTTCAATACCATAGCCCCAGACGTCAACACGCGTTGAGCGAGCTAACGTTTCAAGAGCTAAAGTGGCTTGATCATGAATTTTGGTAAATCCACCAATAAATACCACCTCATATTTTTTTTCGGTCGTTTTAGTTAATGCTGTAAGAATGGCTTCATCAAAACCAATTTTAAAATATTCGCTAGCCGGACCAATAACTTTAATCCGTTGCACGAAATGTGGGAATGAAGTTAAAATCAGATCGAACGGTTTTATAAATGAGTCAGGCGGTAACGGGCAGGCTATCTGACCAACCAATAATTTCACTTTTCGTTTCAGTCGGCACAAAGTTAAAGGATCGCAAAAACTTAAATTTTGTAAATAAAGAATATCTGGGAGGAAATCGTCAATTTGAGCTTGCAGAATTTTATAAAGCGGTAAACGATCGGTGAATTGCCCTAACAGTGGTAAGTGTGGCCAATGGCGTATAGTTAAATGATGTTCCTTAGCCCATTGAGTTTGTAACAATACATTATCAACGATAATGTCTCGAGCATCATACCTTAGAGGTTGCAGATAACGGGAATAAGCATCGCCCGTGCCAAAATGGGTTCGCAATAAGGCAGTCAATTGTTCGTCGTAGGACGTCGTCGTAAGTTGGGGATGATTGTTATAAAAACGGCGGACGAACTCCGGATAATAGGTGTCTAAAATTAAGATTTTTGTAACCCCCATAATAGTTGTAGAGAATATCGGACAGTATTTTTTATAAAAATGTACATATTGCCGGCGATCACATAGCTGACATCAAATATTTTCGTAAAAAAATTTGGGCAGTGGCGCCAAATAATTTTAAGATGAATGAGCATGTTCGCTGGTGATTTAATAGAGAACAAGCGTTGCCATTCTTCACGATAGGATAGCACTTTAGCAGTCGGACGAAAACCGGTTAATTCGTTATCTAAATACACCACTGCTCGATAATCCATTACCAAAGGGACGTCGGCTGCTTTAGCTCGAAAACCGAATTCGTAATCAGCTCCATAGTGAGGTAAATAATGGCAGTCAAAATTTCCAATTCGTTTTAGCACGCTTACTGGAATAAGCGTACCTCGACCAGAAATTGTATCAATGTTAGTTACCATTGTTTGGGTAGAATCATAAGGTAGTTGACCATACAGATATTTATACCAACGCATGGTAATACCTGAATCGCAAATGGTATTATGGTTAAATTGATCTCGACATAAAGACCCAACCACCGCGGCCCCGGTATTATTTCTTTGCCGCTGACTGGTATTCACTAAATAATTGAGATAGTCGGCATCAAACATGACATCATTATTTAGGCTTAATACAAAATCAGAATCATTAGCATGTGATAAGACATAATCCACTCCTTTAGCCATCGCTCCAGCCCACCATAGCTTTCCATCACCGGACAAGATAATAATATTAGGATACTGCGCACTAATTGCAGTGGCAGTTCCATCAGTAGATCCATCATCAACTATGATGATTTGAAAATCTTGGTAAGTTTGTTTTGCTAAACAAGCTAGGCATTTTAGAGTAGTGGCTTTACGATTGTGAACTGGTATGACAATGTATATCATTCCGGTTTTTCTAAAACAACTAGAAAACTATCGCCTTGACCGATAGCATCCTGCCAACGAGTTAGTGGAATGCGGCCATAACTGTGTAGCATTGCCAATCCGGTACGTACTTTGCGTTTCCAGATTGGTTGCTGAGACGTTTGGTCAATTGTCTGGGCTTTAGCTAAAGGCATCCACACCGGACTAGGCACCCCCATTTTAGCCGGATACGCAGTATTCATAGTTTGTAACTGTAGCCAAACATTCGGCGTATAAGTGCGGATAGATGATAACGTAAGTCCGGTTTTTTGTGCTAATATTTCCAAGCTTTTTCTTGAAAAAAAGTTAAGATGATATGGAATGTGCCAGTTGATCCATTTGCGGTCTGATCGTTTACCATTAAAACCCAAACGATTTGGAAATGCCATAATAATCTGTCCACCCGGCTTTAATAACCGTTTTAGGCTATAAATAAAAGAAATTGGGTCGGAAATATGCTCTAGTAGTTGACTCATGGTAATGGTATCAAAATAGTTATCCGGATATGAAGCGTCTTTAACATTTCCAAAGAAAATGCGCAGATGAAGTTGTTGCGCGATTGGTTCAACGTTTCTGTCATATTCAGTGCCATAAGCTTCAGCTCCAGCTTTTTGGATATCAAGCAGGGAAGCGCCATCACCACAGCCAACATCTAATACTCGCTGGCCGGTTTGCACATGATAATGGCAAGTATTGCGCGTGCCCATTAGCCAACTTTTGAATTGAAATATCCAGCCGGGGGTGAATATTGCACTACGTTGTACTCCAGCTGTCGAAATATCTTTGCGCGGGTAATAGTCTGTGTAAATTGCGCTGAGTTGTGCTGCCGAAGGTTCCGGTAGGGTTTGTGCGAAAGAACAGCGTGGGCAGACGTACACAGAAAATAGCCCAGGAAACCCATAACGGTCATCAAATAAATCTTTATGCAGTAACTCTAGTTTAGTCTGACAGATTTTACATGTCATATCCTAGCTATGATCAATCAGCTGTCCGGTTTTATCGAACACGTAGAATGAGAAAGCTGTATCCCAGAGGAACATGTTATAAAAAATATTCATATTACCATTAAACATATCCTGGAATGGATTTTTGTATTTGGAGTGGAGCTCATTAAAAAAGTAGCCAGTACCTAAATCATGATTTTTTTCCTGGTCGGTATATTCCATAAATACTAAGGTGTTTAGTATCAGACTAATATGCCACCGATGGTGATCTTTGATAGGCAAATAGTTCATCATCACATCAGATGTGCGGGTGGGGGTTTCAATATAACCACGCTTGGCAACGCGCATTAATTCTCGGCATGCCTTACCAGGATCCGGCACGTGTTCTAACACATGACAGGCATAGACAAAATTGAATTGTTTATCTTGAAAGGGCATGTCATCCACACTACACTGAGTAAACGGGCGGTCATCTTGTACTAATTTAATGTGTCGGCGGTGATTAGTGTCGTTGACGTAGAGATCAGCCAAATGAGTGGCAAGTGGAAAGGGATCTTGTCCGCTACCAACATCTAGTACTGTATCACCAGGTTTAATTTTGAAATCAATTAATTTCTGTTGATAGGTATAGCGTATTTCTGTCGGGCCAGCACCGGATTGCGATTTAGTAATATAAAGGTGTAGGTAGTTACGAACACCATTTTGAATTATTTGTAACAAGTTCATGCTAGTTTAGTAAATAACGAGGTCTGCCAGAATGATTTATTATAAGGACCAGGGCCATAATAGTTTTTGCGGATATATTTTCCAAATACATTGACCCTTACTTCATAGGCAGCACGATCGGAGTTGTCTAACACCAGTATGCCACCGATTTTAAGCTTATTCCAGGCTTCGGCTAAGCAGGCCACGCGGGCTCTACCGTCCACGATAATTAAATCAAAATTAGCATCTGGGTAGTTGCGAATAGCTGACGCGTAATGGAAGAAGGTTAGGCCAACGTAATGCTCATCAGCAGAAGTAAATGGCACGGCTCCAGTAGGAATAGTTTCGCCAGCAGCATCGGGCGGAATTAATTGGTAGGTAGTGTGGTGTTCTGGAGCCTGCTTCAATAGTGTAGCGACTGTTTGGAACCAAGCTGCGTCATGCTCAATGGAAATAACTTGTTGGGCATGGTTATTGAAATACAGTGTTGATCCACCACTACCCCATTCAAAAACGGACATCTGTGGGCGTAGGTAAGCTTGTAATGCAGCGAAGGCGCCAAATGTAATCCACGGCCGTTGATCGTCTATCGATGTGTGTCCAGAGTGTAACGAATTTTTCCAACTAGAATAATAACGCAGTTGAGTGAAATGCAGCAGCCATTGCACAGTGCTATCATAGCAGCGATGGTAATAGGATGTGATGATAGTGATGGGGGATGTCATAGTGATTATTGTTGTGTCCAATGGTAGTGCATTAAAAAACTACCTTGTCCATCTGGAATTAATTTTCCAGTTTGATAAAAATCTCCAAACGCCACGTCAAAGCTTCCTGCATCTACTACCCAATCTGCAACTTCTTGATTGACCTCTGCGAAGACAGTTATGTAATATCGGCTTTCTGTTAATGGTAACGCTTCAATATCTAACACTACCGTTCCGGTGGCGGGAAGGGATATAAAGTCTTCTCCCAACGTTTTAGTCCATAAGTTAGTGATGCGCTCACCAATATGATTATTAATCCCGATCGCAAACGCAACGTTCGTTAAAGGTTGTGGTTTGGAACTGTGATAGCGAATTGCTAAACGAGCCGTTTTGCCGGATTGGAATTGTTTGATCGGTTGGTTATGTTCGTTCCATAATTCAATTTGTTGTACACGTAAGGCACCATTACCTTGGCGATCGTCTCGTTCTGATAAATAAATGATATCACCGTGTCCGCCAACTGTCTCCAAATATGTATTGATAACTGTTCGACTTGGTCCGTCATCTACCAGTTTACCTTTATGGAGTAAGATAGAACGTGGGCACAGCGTTTGAATAGCACCCATATTATGGCTGACAAACAATACTGTTCGACCACCTTCCTCGACGACGTCACTCAGCTTGCCTAAACATTTTTTTTGAAACGATGCATCACCCACCGCTAGCACTTCATCGACTACCAAGATCTCTGGCTCGAGGTGAGCGGCTACGGCAAAAGCCAAACGAACGTACATACCGGATGAGTAATGTTTGACAGGTGTATCGATAAATTTCTCTATTTCGGAAAAGTCAACAATAGCATCGAATTTTTTCTTGATCTCTACCCGGGACATGCCGAGAATGGCCCCGTTTAAAAAAATATTTTCTCGTCCGGTTAACTCTGGGTGAAAACCGGTCCCTACTTCTAATAAACTGGCAACTTTGCCGTTCATCACTACGCGGCCTTTTGTTGGAGGAGTAATTTGTGACAGGATTTTGAGCAGTGTACTTTTGCCAGCCCCATTACGGCCAACTACTCCAATGACTTCACCTGGCTGAACATTAAAACTGACATCAGCTAAAGCCCAGAAACGATTTACGTTTGCAGATTTAAACCATTGTTTTAGTCCACGAGCCAACACATCGCGTAAGGCTAAATAAGAAGCACGTTCGCCTAAGCGATACTCTTTACCTAACTGCTGAACCTCAATCATCGGTTTGGCCATAAGCTAGATAATATCGGCAAAGAAGCGTTCGGTTTTTTTAAAATAAAATAAGCCCACCATTAATAGCACTATACTGACTAGAGTCCCAATACCCAATGACGTCCATTCCACCCCACCATTATTTAGTACAACGGCTCGTGCATTTTCAATGACTCCCGATATAGGATTAAAATAGAGAATCCAGCGCCATTGTGCACTGACGATACTGGTAGGATAGATGACTGGTGTGAGAAATAATAACAACTGTATGAAGAATGGTACGATATAACGCACATCCCGATATTTTACATTAAGGGCTGACAATAATAATCCTAAGCCGAGTGACAGCACATAGGTGATGAAGATTAATACAGGGATGATCAATATGCTGATAGGATTTGGAATGAAGCGGTAGTAGATGATCAGCCCCACCAATACTAGCAGGGAAATCGCAAAATCAATCACCGTGACGAAAATTGAGGTCGCAGGTAATATCACTTTAGGGAAATAGATTTTTTTCACGATTTCCTGACTAGCCACTAAACTTTGGCTAGAGTTAGAAATGGCTTGTGAAAAAAAATTCCAAAATATTAAACCCGTGTAGACAAAAATTGGGTAGGGTAGACCATCAGATGACATTCCGGCAAAATTTCCAAAGAACACTGAAAAAATTACCATCGTAATAATTGGTACAAAAAATGCCCATAAAATACCGACAGTGGTTTGTTTGTAGCGCACTTTGATATCGCGCCAAGCCAAAAAATAGAACAAATCCTTATAAGAAAGCAGCTCCCGAAAGTTAATCGAAAACCAGCGTTGTTTGGGGCTAATCACCAATTGCATCCGCCCTATTGTAATGATTTTATCTGTTCGGGTCAAGGCTTTGACCGTTCGGTACGGCTATGATAGCCTAGCAGCTGTGAATTACGAAATTCTCTTTTCACTCATTTCCTTGGTTAAATAAAATAGTAGCCATCAGTGATTGGTTTTAGTTTTTGACAAAAAAATTATTCCTAATATGATAAAGTTATGAAAACTGTAGTTTGGCCATGGTATTTATCTATCACAGCCATTATCCTCGTTCAAGCGGTGCTCTGGTTTAATTTTGGTACGACCGATATGTTTGCTTTTATTAAATTTGCTAATACGTTAGATGAATTTGGTCTTAAGGTTGGATATTCAGTATATAATCTTTACTATCCACCGTTAGCAAGTGTCATAATTTATCCAATAACTATATGGACAAATTATCGTACATTACCGATTAATCAGCAACTTTGGCTAATTAAAGCTGTTGAGGCAATATTTTATTATAGTTTCGTAATCGTTAGTATTATTTGGTATCGGTTTCAGACAAGAGCTGACGCCGCAGTTATTGCAAAAAAATTATTTTTTATTTTGGCAAATATTGCTCTAATTGAGTCAAGCATGATTCTTGGTTATTTTGATATTTTTTTAGCATTGCCATTGTTTGGTGCGTTTTATTTTATGCATAAAAAACGTTTTTTTTGGTCTGGTGTTTGCTTGGCAATCTCATTTATGATCAAGTTAATTCCAATATTCTTATTACCAGCTTTTATTATTTATTTTTCAACATTGCAGCAAAGAATTATCATTATTGAATGGAAAAAAATACTGGCCTTTCTAGTAGGTGTTATTAGTATAGTTATACCATTAGTATGGTACTTTACTTATGATCAGGTGCACTACATAATTTATATTTCTAGTTTTCATGGTGATTATCTCTCTTTTTCTTTCAACTTGCCGCGGCTTATTGCTATTTGGAAAAATTCAAATATTACTAGCGATCTAGTTCATGATCTTAGTCGAGCAAGCTTTTATTTAATTACTGCTTTAGTTTTAACTCAATTGTGGTATGGTCGAAAAACAATAATTAATTTAATCTATGCCTCGATCGGAATTCTTTTTACTTATGGTATTTTATTCACCGGTGTTCATGAAAATCATTTAGTCCCAGTAGTGATATTAGCATTATTATTGTGGTTGCTGGAACCACGGCCGGCAACACGTTTTATATATTATGCTTTAACAATCTTAGTGTTTTTTAATTTATTTTTACCCTATGGTTTAGGTTATAATAAATTATTACCTAACATTGTGATAGCTTATCTAAGCCTATTTGGCATAGTTCTATTTATTTGTTTTTTGTTCATCTATTTTCGTCTGCCATCTTCAGCTGAACGTTTATGGAAAATGTGGCAATAATAATATTGACTATCATTATAATATTAATTTGCTCCGCCATCGGAGGTATCATTTTAGAATATATCGGGTATCGCGGTCCACGATTAAGTCAGTTTAGTATTAGTTATCTTATTGGTTTAGCAACGATGTTATTATTAATTGCTTTATTTGGCCTGCGAGGAGAACTAACTTTAGAGATGGTTGTAGCTATATTTATTTTTTTTACCATTATTTTCTTCCTACGATTGGTCAAATTTGTTCGCGAATTTCCTGCATTCCTTTGGCAGAATTTGCAATCGCTACGGCATTGGCCGTGGGATGAGATAGTGACGTTGTTTTTTATTAGCTCAGTAATAATTGCTCAGGGATTAGCCAGCCTAGCCATTCCAACCAATACCGATGCAGTGTTAACGTATTTACCCACTGCTACAGCACTTATCAGCAACGAGTCATTAATTCATCCAGAACCACTTAATTATTATTTTAGTAATATTACACTTTTTCCCGAATTATTATTTACCTTCGCCAGTTTGTTTGATCAGGCTATGGCTGCATTATCGCAATATTCTATATTACTGGCGTGCCTGGGTTACTGGTATAGTTGGATAAAGAACTTTTTTAGTAGAAAAGTTGCTCTGTGGAGTCTGGCCGGAGCTACCTTGCTTTATCCTCTTTTTTTCACAGCTACTACCTTAACTATTCGCAATGCTCACATTGCTTTAGAATTTACCGCCGTTCTGCTTTTTCTAGAATGGTGGAAATTTAAACAAAATAGTATAACAATAGTTAGTTCTCTCATATTTGTGTTTGCCATTATGAATAACTTTACTGCGCTTTTTTCAGCGGTACTTTGTACATTAGTGATTATTGCCTATTGCTTGAGAAAAAAAATTATACAACCGATAAAAGCTTTTCTTTTGCCACTTATAATACTCATCACAATGATAATCACTATCCAGTATAAGTTAGACAGCAAACCCAATATATGGTTAATTTCTTCAGAACAATCAATTTTGGCGCGACGAGAGGAGTTATTTACATCAGTGGCCAACAGTCCAATGATACTTTATCCTTACCGATTATTTTTGAATTTATACGAGGCATCTTCAGATGTGCAGGTATTATTTGTAAATCTGGTGTTGCTAGTGGCGTTAGGAATAATGGGTATAATTTGGTTGAAAAAACAGACGCGCTCAATTATCTATGGTTTACTGGCTTATGTTGTAAGCTATACAATATTTTGGTTTTTTTTCACAAATCATTACATTCGTTTTACCGAGATGATCTCTCTCGGATTAGTTGTATTAGGAACGATTGGTTTTGCAAACTTGCCTTGGCGATGGGCCCGTTTTGGTTATGCAGGCATTGTATGCGTATATCTATTATTTAGTTATCCAAGATCAACCATTGTGGAAGCAATATCAACTACATTATATCGATCATCAGAAGTATCCAACGCTATTGGTTTAACAGACGATAATACCTACATCAGCAAATATACGGATTGCAGTTATGAAATGGCTTTATATATAAAAAATAATTCTATACCCGGCATTATTTTGGATAATTGGTCAACTGGCTATGACAGGCTATATATGAATTATACAAAGCAGGAGCAGTTTTACCCCCTTCCGTCAGATGTGTCATCAGCTGATTTGCCGATAGTACTTAAAGAGGGGCATATGAATTATATGATGGTAAGAGGCCCTGCAAAAGCTTGGTACGAAAGATCAGGAGTAGGAGATCAAATACTTTATTATAATCAACGAATCACTCAAGAAGAAACGTTGTTACAATCAGCTAAGCCAATATATTCATTTGAAGACTGCATCCTCTATCAAATTGATCCCGTTTAATGCCAGATCCATCATGCGTTCCTTGACTGCCAAAACAACCCATGCTATCTTACCCACACTCAATTATTAAGACGACCTCCTCTTTAATTATCCAGATGGTGCTGCCACAACATGTGGTTTACAGCATCATGGGTAGGCGTCATCAACTCACAGGTTCAATAAACTCATGAAACATTACGAAATAATGGTCTTATTGTCTGGCGCGATTGAGCCAGCGGCAGTAACAACCATAAAAACGCGCGTTGAACAATACCTCCAACAGGCTGGCGCTACTATCACCACTAACCTTGAGCTGGAACGCCGTCGGTTAGCATATAAAGTCCGCCAACAAAGTTACGGCTATTATTGTTTATGGCAGTTTGATGCCGAGCCTGCCGCCATCAATGCCATTGATCAGAAAATGCGACTGGACAACGAAGTAATACGTTATTTGCTTGTGGAAGCGATGCCGCGGTCAGCCGACCAAATAAAAGAATTGATCGCCGGTGAAAAATATAAAATTGTCAAACCGACGGCAGCGTCGGTAGCCGAAGCAGAGACAAAAACCAGCGTCACCGCACTAACCGAAGAAGAAAAAATGTTTGCCTCGGCGCCAGTGGCGAAACAACCTCAGCCGGATAGCAGCGAAACCGCCAAAGTTTCGATGGAGGAACTTGATAAAAAATTGGATGCTATTTTGGAAGATAGCGACTTGGCAGCTAAATTATAAATATTCAATCATATGGCAATGGATCTTAATCGAGCAATGTTGATTGGCCGGGTGACGCGCGACCCAGAGGTGCGCACCATTCCCAGCGGGCAAATGGTAGCCACATTTGCGGTGGCGACTAATCGCCAATGGACCGATCAATCCGGTCAGCGTCAAGAGAAGGCCGAATTTCACAATATCGTGGCTTGGCGCAAACTGGCTGAAATTATTCAAAGTTATGTAAAAAAGGGGATGCGCGTGTTTGTGGAAGGGAGAATTGAAACACGGTCTTGGGAAGATCCACAAGGCAATAAAAAATACCGCACCGAAATTGTGGCCGATAATTTCATCATGTTGGAAAGCAAAAATGCCGCGGGCGCAGCCGCTGCGGCGGCAGCTATGGCTGGTGGCGCATCGAGTGCCGCCAATACCAATAACAGTGCAGCCGGTTCAGCGCCAGAACCCAATGTTAATCCCGAAGAAGAAATTCGCGTTGAAGATATTCCATTTTAATATGAGACCTATGCAAAAACGTTCACTACCACCCAAACAGCGTTTCTATGTAAAAGAGTTGGAGCAACTCAATTACGACGAGATTGATTATAAAAATGTGGAGCTGCTGCGCCGCGTGATGTCGAATTACTCAAAAATTTTGCCGGGTAAGCGCACTGGCGCGCACGCGCGCATGCAACGCAAGCTGGCACAGGCTATTAAACGCGCCCGAACAATGGCATTACTGCCATTTACACGATTTTAGTTATGCTAGAAATGAATGATATCAAAGTTGGAGTCGTAGTTGACATTGCCAATGCGCCTTATCAAGTGGTTTGGGCAAATTTTATGCGCACGGCGCAGCGTCAGCCGGTAAAACGCACTAAATTGCGTAACCTCATTACCAATCAAGTATTGGAAAAAACTTATAAGCCAGGTGAAAAAATTACCGAGGCAGATTTACGACGCGGTCGGGCTCAATTCATGTACCGTGACGGCGATCAATTTCATTTTATGGATCAACAGACTTTTGAACAGTTCGCTTTTACCAGAGATCAGATTGGTGAAATTTCTAATTTTGTGAAAGAAGGTGAAGATGTCGATGTGCTCAATTTTAACGATCAGGCTGTCACTATTTCTCTCCCGCCAAAAGTAGAATTGCGAGTGGTCGAAGCGCCACCGGGCGTAAAAGGTGATACCGCGGGAAATGCGACTAAACGCGTAAAATTAGAAACAGGTTATGAACTAGGTGTGCCACTATTCATTAAGGAAGGTGAAGTGGTGCGCGTAAACACCGAAACCGGCGAATACGTCGAACGGGTAAACATATAAAAATATATTTAAGCACCCAGCCGATCTTTCCGCTCGGGGCATGCGGTAGAGTGTACAACCCATAGTATTTGAATTTTAGGTGGTATTACATTAAGATATCAACATGACCAAACGCACTAAAATTGTTTGCACCATCGGGCCGGCGTCAGAGCGCAGCACTACGCTCCAGCAAATGATGCGCGCCGGTATGGACGTAGCGCGGTTAAATTTTTCGCACGGCAGTTACGATCACCATCGCTTGTTGGTGCGCAATATCCGTGAAGCCAGCCGGCGCGTTGGTAAAACTGTCGCCATCATGCAAGATCTGCAAGGTCCGCGGATTCGCGTAGGTGAAGTCCATAAAAGCGGTCTTGATTTAACGCGCGGCGAAACGGTCGCTTTGCTGCCGCAGTCGTTCATCAATTACCGGTTACTGATTACCGGCAAAGAAAAAATTATCCCGCTTGGTTATGAGCAACTTTATCGCTTCACTAAACCCGGCAAACACATTTTAATCAATGATGGGTTAATTGATTTAGTGGTGCGACGAGTAGCTAATCGAATAATTTATGCTGAAGTCGTTAAACCGGGCATGATTTTTTCACACAAAGGCATCAACTTGCCGGGCGTAACTATTGAAGCAGATGTCATTACCAAGAAAGATAAAGCAGATTTACGTTTTGGACTGACGCAGTCGGTTGACTTTGTAGCGTTGTCATTTGTTAGGGATGCCGGTAATGTGCGCGCCCTGCGCCGTTTAATTGGGCGCCGACCGGTACAAATTATTTCAAAAATTGAACGCGCCGAGGCATTGAATAATTTTGATGAAATTTTGGCTTATTTTAGCAAATATTATTTTTGACCTGCTCT
>CAYMXY010000005.1:20202-29676 GCA_964394525.1 uncultured Gammaproteobacteria bacterium
GGCAAGCCGGTGATCGTGGCCACGCAAATGCTGGAGTCAATGGTGGTCAATCCGCGACCAACCCGGGCCGAAGTATCAGACGTGGCTAATGCGGTGATTGACCATACTGACGCCGTCATGCTTTCTGGAGAATCGGCTTTCGGAAAATATCCGGTTGAAGCCGTTAAGATGATGGCGGATATCATCAGTGAAACCGAACGGTCGCGTTACGATGACGTGCCGTTGCATTATTTACAACTTGCTCATCAAACTATTGAAGACGCCATTTCTTTCGTGGCCGACGACTTAGCGGAACAACGCCGCGTCAAGGCAATCATCGTCCACTCGCTTTCCGGGCAAGCGGCTCGCATGATCGCGCGTCATCGTCCCAGCAAACCGGTGATCGCTTTAACCAATACAGTGATAACTCAACGTCAATTGGCAATCAGTTGGGGAGTAGAGGCAATGGTTATAGCGCGTTGCCGGACATTGGATCAATTAATCAAACGATCGGAACAATTACTGAAACGCGCTCGCAACCTCCGTAGCGGCGACCAAATTGTAGTGGTTTCAGGTCAACCAGTTGGTCGAACTGGCGCCACTAACATCGTCAAACTTCACGTAGTGAAATAATACTCAGTCTTGCCTATTATAACGCTCGATAGTACAATACGCCCCAACGTTAAATAATGTTTAATTATTAACTGTCTGGAATATGGCCGCGGATAAGAAAACTGCGTATATTCTCTGGTTTAAGGAATTGGCAATAGCCGACGTACCGTTGGTTGGCGGCAAAAATGCTTCCTTAGGCGAAATGTATCAAAATCTTTCCAAACAAGGGGTAGTAGTGCCGAATGGTTTTGCCATTTCTGCTTACGCCTACAATTATTTTTTAGAACAAACCGGCGTCAAACAAAAAATTCAGGAAATTTTAAGCACGCTTAATACTCACGATCTAAAAAATTTACAAGATCACGGCCACCGCGTGCGCGAAACTATTTTGGCAGCCGAGTTGCCGAATGACTTAAAATCAGCCATTGAGCTGGCTTACAATGAACTAAATAAACTGGAAGGTAGCAAAGGCGATAGCGAAATCGATGTGGCAGTGCGCAGTTCCGCCACAGCCGAAGACATGCCCGACGCTTCTTTTGCCGGTCAACAAGAAACATTTTTGAATATTCGTGGTGCTTATGATGTGATCGATGCAACCAAGCGCTGCATGGCCTCACTTTTCACCAATCGCGCCATTTCTTACCGCGCTGACAAAGGTTATGATCATTTTAACGTCATGCTGTCAGTCGGCGTGCAAAAAATGGTGCGTTCTGATGAAGCCGGTTCCGGCGTAATGTTCTCAATTGATACTGAATCCGGTTTCCCTAATGCCGTGCTGATCAACGCTGCTTATGGTTTAGGTGAAATGGTGGTGCAAGGCAAAGTGGAACCAGATGAATATTATGTCTTCAAACCGAGCTTAGTTAAAGGCGTAGGCCGTGACGGCGATAAATTAACCTTCAAATATCGTCCCATTGTTGGCAAAACACTTGGTCACAAAGAAGATAAAATGATTTACAGTCTGGAAGGCAATACTCCGGTTCACGAAGTGCCGGTGCCAGAGGAAGATCGGAAAAAGTTTGTGCTCACTGATGACGAAGTGCTGCAACTGGCGTATTGGGCATGTTTGATTGAACAACATTATCAAAAACCGATGGACATGGAATGGGCCAAAGATGGGCTGACCGGTCGGTTATATATTGTGCAAGCGCGCCCCGAGACGGTGCATGCGCAAGCCAATAAACAGATGTTGGAAGAGTATCTGTTGAAGGGTCAGGGTAAAAAATTGGTTGAAGGTGTTTCGGTTGGTTCAAAAATTGGTCAAGGAAAAGTGCGCGTGCTCAAGGACACCTCACACATTCACGATTTTCAAAAAGGCGAAGTTTTGGTAACAGAAATTACCGACCCAGATTGGGAACCGATTATGAAAATTGCGGCAGCGATTGTAACCAATTCCGGCGGCCGCACTTCACACGCCGCTATCGTGTCGCGCGAGCTGGGCATTCCTTGTATTGTGGGAACAAAAACTGCCACGACGGCGTTGCACACCGGTCAGGAAGTAACCGTTTCCTGCGCCGAAGGCGAGCGTGGTTATGTCTATGAAGGTCTGGTACCGTTTGAGGTCAAAAAAACCGACTTGGGTACCATTATCCCGCCGCGCACCGACATAATGCAAATTGTCGGCGATCCGGCGCGCGCCTTCGATTTCGGTATGATTCCCAACAAAGGGGTCGGCTTAGCGCGTCTTGAAATGATTATTTTGAACGCCATTAAGGTTCATCCGCTGGCTTTATTGAAGTTTGATGAATTACAGGACGAAGAAGCGAAGAAACAAATTTCAGAGTTAACCCGTAATTATTCAGTAAAAGCCGATTTTTTTGTTGATCAACTGGCTATTGGCGTGGCGCGCATCGTGGCTGCTTATTATCCGAATCAAGTAATTGTACGCTTATCTGATTTCAAATCTAACGAATACGCCAATTTAATCGGTGGACGGCAGTTTGAGCCGCATGAAGAAAACCCGATGATCGGTTGGCGCGGCGCTTCGCGTTATTATTCAAAAGAATATCAACCCGCTTTTGCCTTAGAATGTCGAGCGATGAAGCAAGTGAGAGTGGTGATGGGATTAACCAATATGAAAGTGATGATTCCGTTTTGCCGCACACCAGAAGAAGGGCGTAAGGTAATTGAGGTGATGGCCGAATACGGTCTCAAGCAGGGAGAAAACGGATTGGAAATATACATGATGTGCGAAATTCCATCCAATGTCATTTTAGCTGATGAATTTATTAAAATTTTCGATGGTTTTTCCATTGGTTCAAATGATTTAACGCAACTCACTTTAGGGTTGGATCGCGATTCTGGTTTAGTGGCGCATATTTATGATGAACGCAACCCAGCCATTAAGAAAATGTTGGTTCAGGCGATCAAAACCGTTCACGCGGCCGGCAAAAAAATTGGTATTTGCGGTCAGGCGCCGTCGGATTTTCCGGAAATTGCTGAATTTTTGGTGGAGCAGGGAATTGATACGATTTCGGTAACACCTGATACTTGTTTGCGTACTCTCATTAATATCGCAGATTTCGAGAAAAAACGTTCCTAGGGGTTTTTAGCACTTTACAAAAATTTGGGCATTTTTTATACTATATACTATTAGATTCATTAAACAAAAATTATGATTCAATCATTTGGTCTGAATCGCACTAAGCAGTGGAGCTGGTTAGTGTTGAGTGTTATAGGAATAAGCATGATAGCAGCGGTCACCATGATCGCAGTAAAGTTTACGCCAGCCACGCAGGCGGCAATAATTAATGATTCTTACCTAAGTGATGTTACTATCACGTCAACTGTCACCACTCCGGGCGACAGCGGCGCTTATACCGTCACCTTCACCAACACGACGGCTTTTTCCAGAGATGAAGTGCTTTATTTCAATTTTTATGCGTCTACCGGTTGTAAAAGTGAAAACTTTGATGATTGCGAAGCCGATTTAAGTAATGCCACCATCAGTGGGGTGGACGGTACAATTAATGATCAACAACCCGGTTATGCTAATGTAACTTTAAGTGCAGACTTGGCGGCTGGCAGTCATTCAATAGTATTCAGTTCTATCACCAATCCAGTAAAAGCTGGAGCGCTGCGGGTTTTTATCGCTACCAGCGCGAGCAATGAAGAAGAATTGCTGAGCGGTGAATTTTCCCAAGATAATTGGTATTCAACAGCTTCTGACAACGTGGTCACCATTGGTACCCCGATTGTTAGTGGTATGGTAACTAGTGATGGCGTAGCTGTAGGTAATATGTGGGTTGAGGTGCATAATGCCGATTGGTCAGTTTCTTCCGGTGCAGACGCTGATTTAAAAGGTTATTACTCCGTCTTTGTTGATTATTTTGATCCGGGTTATTGGACAGGCGGCACTTATTATGCGGTTGCCTATCCCAGTGAAGGATTAGGCTATACTGCTTCGGAAGCATCGTTTACATATAGTGGCTCATCAGTTAGTCAAAATATTGAATTGGAGAAATCGGTGTATTTTTTCAGCGGACAAGTAACTTACGGTGAACAAAAATCGGAAACGGTAAAGGGGGTAGCGGGCGATCCGGTAACTAATGCTTCAGTCTGTTTTAATCCAACGGCGGGAGGCTCCAATTATTGCGATGATACTGATGATCAAGGTAATTACACCGTGGCGTTAAAGGCCGGCAGTTATTCCGTCTGGCTGTCGCCTCTTGTTAATTGGGACAATCCAGATGAGATAGCGGCGATTGACTGGAGTTATCAGGGAGATAATAAGACATATAAAATTGTTGATCCGGGTACAGTGACAGCTAATTTCGCGGTTGAACCAACTAAAGCTCAGGTCACTGGCACAGTAACAGTACCAGGTTCCAGCGAATTGTTATCCGGTGGAATTGGCTTTACCAACGAAACCAGTAATTACTGGGGTTCGGTGATTGATAATAGTTTCACGTTAAATGTGAATCCCGGTACTTATAATGTCTTTTTTTACCCGGACACAAACCAACATCCAGATTGGGGACGATACAGTTATAAGGGAACAGCTACCATTGTCGAAGGCAATAATACTTATAATTTCACAGTTAGCGAATTGACAGCCACCATCAACGCCACTGTGCAAACCAGTAATGGTGTCGGTGTGTCTGGTGTAGACGTGCAAGCCTGGCAAGAAAACCATTGGGCTGGTACTCAAACTGATGCCAACGGTCAAGCTTCACTTTTTATTGAAGCTAATGCTTGGTACGAAGTTAGCCTATGGGATGAGCAGTATTTGTTGTCTGGCGAACCGCAAAAAGTTAACGTGCCTGATGGTCAATCGGTAGATTTAAGCTTCACTGTAACATTGCCCGATGCCACAATTGCGGCGACCATCTTAAATAGCAAGGGCGAAGTGCCATCTGAACTGAAAGGATGGTTTGGTTGTGACAGTAAAAATAACAAAAGTCATTTCGGTACTGAAGTGCGAAACGGCAATGTGGAACTGGGCGTTGTGGTAGATGAGACCACTGGCAGTTTTGAGGGAATGTGTTCGCTTTGGTTTGATGATAAGAGTTCAGGTGTCGCTAATGGTCAGGAGGTTTCCGTGGCGAGCGGCGAAACAGCGGCTGTAACATTCACTCTGCAGGAGTTAAACGCCACAGTTAATGTGACAGTGAAAAATTTTGCTAGCGGCAAAAAAATTGACGCAGACAAAAATATTTCTGTCAGCTTGTGGAATGAAAGTGATCATATTTGGCACGATGCTTCACTGAAGAATAACCCTGTGTCCATTGCCGTAATCGCTGACAAAAATTATTCTGGTAGCATTTGGTCAAATAGTGCCGATTACATTCCACTCTGGAGTAAGAACAGTAATTCGGTAAAGGTAGCCAGCGGCCAAACAGGCAGTTTGGTGCTGAATGTCTTGAAGAAAGATGGCACTGTAACCATCACAGCCAAACAACCAAATGGTGATGCAGTGCCCTATGGTTGGGCTTGGTGTGGAAACTGGAAGGAAGTCGGAGTAGAGTTTGATACTTTAGAAACCAATGCCGTAATTGATACTGGTGCAGAAATCAAAAATGGAACAGCCAATGTACCGCTGGTGTCTGGACATACTTATAATTGCGGTGTCGGCGCGCCTGAAGAATATGTGGAACAAGGTTGGTTGTCTCCGCCAGAGCAAGAGATGGAATTCAAATCGAGTAGCGATCAGTTAGCTGGTTTGACTTTCAAGTTCAAAGAAGCTGACGCCAGTTTGCAAGGGTCAGTAACCTTAGCGACGGGCGCCAAAACGAGTAGTATTAGTGGCGCTGCTGATATGGACGAAGTGTGGTGCTGGGCCTGGACTGAGGGCGGAAATTCTTGGACCAAGACCGAACCGGGGAAGAATTATCGGTTGAACGTGGATACGGCACACGATACTTGGTCAGCCGGTTGTGATGCGGTGGCTGGAGATACTTGGTACACAGCCGAACCGTACGAATTTACTGCCAGCAAAGGAAAAAATACACACAATTTTGTTCTTAAGGAAATGGGTGCTTGGAAAATGTATGATTCGATTAATGAGACCTTTGATTCCACGGTAGATAAAGTCATTACTTATGGTGACGGCACTCGTTTAACTATTCCCGCTAACACTTTGGCGACCGAAGGCAACGTGACCGTGCGCGGTACACCCGAATCGAACATCGTTTATACTGATGATCAACCGGTAATGGTGCCGCTTGATTGGGAAGCGTTTGATGATCAGGATAATTTAATTGAAACATTTCCGGGCGGCACGGTGACCATTGAAATTCCATACACCGATGAAGCGTTGGCAGAACTGGGTGTGGATGAAGATTCGTTGGTTGGTCAATATTGGGATGATTTAAGCGGCAGTTGGAAAACGCCGGACAATGTCAGTGTAGATAAGGAGAATAATGTAGTAACCGTCACTACCGATCACTTTACGCAATACGGGGTGACCTATAATGCGCGCGTTGGCTCGGTGACTGTGCCAAACCAGCCTAAAGCGACAGTTGATTCCGTTACTAACCATGCTGTTAGAGTGATCTTGCGCACTGCGGATAAATCAGCTCGGGCCACCTCTTTTACAGTACAAATTCGCAAAGCTGGCGCTAAAGCCAAAGCGAACTGGCAAACAAGCACAGTTAGAAATTCTGATAAAAAACAACGTTTAGTGAAACGGATTCAGAAATTGAAATCAAATACCAGATACGAACTACGCGTTAAAGCCTGCACTGCGGCCGGATGCTCCACACCCACCGATTGGAAGAAATTTACCACCACAGAATAACCTGCGAACCTGTATCGGTGCGCTACCTTTATTGGGCAAGCGCACCGCTACAGCGCTGTGAACAAAAAAGTGAGTTCTATTTAATTGTTTACGGAGAGGGAGAGATTCGAACTCTCGATCCCGCTTATCGCAGGATAACTCCTTAGCACGGAGCCGCTTTCAACCACTCAGCCACCTCTCCATTAGATTACGGTTGGTGTGGTAAGCCTAAGGATTATAGTGAAATAGACGTATTTCGGCAAGTGTACTATACTTCAATTTATGGCTGTGGGAGATAACACCAAATACGGCAAAATTCTGGCGGAATGGACCGTGCCAGAATATCTTAAATATCGCCGATCGCTGGTTTGGTACATTGTGGCCGGCGGGGTAGCGGGGGCATTGTTGTTGCACGCCCTTTTTACCGCTAATTTTTTGTTTATCATTATTATTCTGTTGGTAGTGACTATTGTTTATCTGCACGAGCGCCAAACGCCGGCTGATATTGAATTTCTGATACTGGAAGGCGGCGTTGCTTTGGGTGAACGGTTTTATCCTTATAAAGAGCTAACGTCTTTTTGGATAATTTATGAACCGCCGGAAACGAAATTTTTATATTTTGGGGTTAATCATTTTTTTCGCAAGGAATTGCCCATTCATTTAGAAAAACAAAACCCTTTGATAGTACGGCGGCTGTTGCTGACTTATTTAGACGAAGACATCGAAAAGGAAGAAGTGGAGCACGAGGAAATACTTGCTCGCTTGTTTCGTTTGTAGTAGGATAATTTGGCGTATAAATTTTCGCCCCTGTCGTTCAACGGATAGGACGCAAGATTGCGGATCTTGAAATCGAGGTTCGATTCCTCACGGGGGCACACAGAAACTGCAAGCCGTTCATGAAAAATAATTCCAACAGTTAGTGATATTTTAATAGACGCTAGGCTGTTGTATTAGTTGGATAAGATGTAATTTAGTGCTATAATAGTTAATATATGAGAGAGGCGATGCAATTTCGTGCCGACCAAAAGAGTCAAGAGGTGTTGGACATGCCGGAAGAGTCGGCCGAGCAGAGGTTGATCAGGATGCGACAGCGCAATGTGGCGCGGTTGATGGACTGAGAACGGCTGATGTCAATGGAGGATTCGGTCGACCAGACACACCTCATTGACAACACTGTGAAAGATTTGCCTGAATCAATCCGCGAACGGGCAAAAATAGCGGCGTACACTTATGACCGCCTACGACGATGGACGACTCGAGATATGGCTGAACTTCGCAAGGAAGTTGAAGATCGCGGACTCGAACCGACTCCCGAAGAGCTCGGTCGGCTGGGTTTCGTTTCTCGCACCAAACACGAACCAAAAGATGCAGTTAGGTTTGAGCGCCGCGAAGCCTATTTTATTATCTCCTGTAAAGACACTCGTGATGTCAGTCTTTTTCATAGGCCGTCCAAACCCAATGAGCTGTGGGAAATTGGCGGCGCTTACCTTCACGAATTTTGGATTGACATACCTAATCGGATAGGATTGGAACCGTTATTATTGATCCATACCCCTCATCCCAACAATCCCTCCTTGGATTCCATCACTAACCATGAGCGACAGCATTTCATCAACGACGCCCTGCTTGATCTACATAATCGTCGTTTCGAACGAGGCGAGGAGTCGCCAAAGCGGCGAAGTGAGGCGGCTACCAAAGACGAATTACTGGCCTATCTGCGCGACGGATCGAGTGGAAGCCGAATCAGCTCGGCGCTGAGCACGTCATATAAACAAATCTTTAGTAACTTGGATGAATCAACCGTTCAATCGCTACGGACGGATATTGACGAGTTTGTTAAAGCTATGAATGAGCTCAAAATATCTCCGTCAGCCGAAGTGCGTCAAGCATACGTTTATCATCTGCTTAATGTGCCATTATCGAAGATGGCGGCAACCATTCGTGCAGTCGGTAAGTTTTATAAAGACCGGTATCGAGCCATGGAAAAGTACTTATTGCCCGCGCCACTCATACGAGTCACCAGACGGCAAAGATATACCGGACCGCGCAGCGCCCTTGAACAAAAAGAAGCTGCGGAAAAGGAGCTTAATGAGCTAGTGACAAAATACACTGGAGCCATATACACATCCGACGACGATTCCTATTTAGGATATATGCTTGAACAGATGAGTGAAACCAGGGAGAATTGGTATGCGGCTATGCATGAACTCAAACCAGCGCCGTAGTCGTTGTACAAAACAATAACATTAATAATTGGAAGGAACGCAAAATGAAAGACTATAGAGCAAAAGATGTCGACGCTTATATTGCCGGTGCAGACAGAAAAGCTGACCTGAAGTTGAGATGTGCTTAATGATTAAAAGAAGATATCGCCAGACACTTTTCGCTCGGGGCTTTATTGCAACCTGACCCACCTTATCGCTCGGGTCACTTTAGTTCGCCCATTCCAGCGATGGGCGACCGCTCGCTCTCGCCTCTTCGGCGCGGGGTCTATTCGACCCCGCGACCAAGCCCGAAGAGGCTGCGAGAGTCTCCTCGCGACAAGGATGACTCGGGTGCAAAGTAGCACTAAATGTACTAAGGGCGACCGCAGGATAAAGTTATTTTCCTGTGGGAGATCTGCCTCGTCTTCGCAGTGGTAGCTCGCGCAGGCGCGGCCAGCTTGG
>CAYMXY010000006.1:0-1752 GCA_964394525.1 uncultured Gammaproteobacteria bacterium
CAGTTGTATCGATAGGTAGTTCGCGCTAAACTACGGAAAGTATGCGTCATATTCCTGTTACCATGGCTACCCAACATCCCGATAACGCCTCGACGCCATATTGGGAAAAAGATGGTGATGGTTTTGTTTCAGCCAAAGAAGAAGTAATGGAGGCGGCTTCGGCCTTTGCCGATTTGGGAGTTGATGAATTCATGTGGGACTGGGAAGGAAAATATGTCGATGAAGCGGTGGTGGAACGATTATTTACGGAGTATCATAATTATTTCAAACGCCGGCGTTTGGGTAGAGACATTTTTCTTACCTTTCGGATCCCGAACATTTGGCAGGAAAAAGGTTATTCATTGGCGCGCGCTTTTATGGCTATCCTCACCGCCGCCGACATGGCGCATGATTTCAAATTTGGTCAGCGCCCATTATTTGAAGTGATTTTGCCAATGACGCAATCTGCCGGTCAACTGTTACATATTCAAAAAACTTTTAGCGAGTTGGCCAAAGTTAAACATCGTTTGTTTGCCGACCAAACGCGCCAATTTAATTATATTGAAATTATTCCATTGATTGAATCTGTAGAAAATATGTTTTCCGTAAATCGTTTATTGGATCAGTACCGTGTCTTGCATCAAAAATATTATCACCGTTCATTCCCTTATTTACGACCTTTTTTGGCGCGCAGCGACCCGGCATTGATTTCTGGTATTGTTGCGGCGGTGTTAGGGAATAAGGTGGCATTGTCTAGCATGTATCAGTGGGGCAAAAGCCGTCGAGTTGGAATTTATCCAATTGTGGGAGTTGGTTCATTACCGTTTCGCGGCGGTTGTTCGCCGGTTTCGATTAAATATTTTACACAAGAATATCGCGGCGTGCGGACGGTGACCATTCAATCTGCTTTTAGATATGATTACCCGTTGGCGCAAGTGAAAACGGCGCTGCGTACTTTGCAACGCGTTTTGCCGCAGCAACGACCGCCGGTTTATAGTGAAGCGGCGCAACAACATGCTCGCCAGATTGCCGCGCTGGGGCAGCAACATTATCGCGCCGCCATTACCGCCATTGCGCCGGAGATGTTTCGTTTGTCCGCCATGATCCCACCGCGCCGTGAACGTCGGCTGCATATTGGGCTGCTGGGTTATAGCCGCACCATTGGCCGCAAAGAATTCCCACGCGCCATTACTTTTACCGCGGCTTTATATTCGTTAGGCGTGCCGCCGGAGTTAATTGGCACGGGCCGCACTTTGCAAGCTTTGTCGCTGGCTGATCGTAAAGTATTACATCAATTATATTGCCATCTTGAACATGATTTAATTTCCGCCGGATATTATCTTAATAAAGAAAATCTGGCGCATCTGGCAAAAAAACATCTTGGTTGGCGCGGCGTGCAAAAGGATATTGAATTTATTGAAAAGTATTTTGGCATAAGTTTGGGACCTAAAACTAACGCCCATTATTTGCATCGCAACAGCACCTCGACGATTTATTTATTAAGCAGAAAAAAACAGGCAGCCAAAACAGCGGCAGCGCAAACCACCATTTTGACCGCCGCCAAATTACGCCGTAGTTTGGGGTGAAGATGGCCGAAGTAAAAGTTTTAATTGAAGGCTATGCCAAAAAGCTGGCCGATGGCTGGGTAGCCAGTTCAACGGCTTGTTTAATTACAACAGGCGATAAAAAAATAATTACCGATCCGGGATGCAATCGTAAAAAATTGTTAGCCGCGCTGGCTAAAGCAAATCTAACTCCAGCGGACATCAATTA
>CAYMXY010000006.1:1762-4705 GCA_964394525.1 uncultured Gammaproteobacteria bacterium
TTTTTCTATCTCATTGCCATCCCGATCACAGTTTACTGGCCGGTATTTTTGCGAAAGCTAAATTAATTACTTTTGACGGTAATTTAATGTACGATCAAGATCGAATGTTCGAATTTGATAAGTACGCTTTGGGGAATGATATCGAAATTATTGATACACCGGGGCATGTGCTGGAACATTTGGCACTGTTGGTTAACACACCTAAAGGTAAAGTAGCCATTGCCGGTGATGTAATTTGGTGGATTGAAGGAGAACAGCAAGTGTTTAAGATGAACCAGCCAGATCATTCTCAAGCCAAGGGAATGAACATGGCAAAATTAATTGCCAGCCGGAAAAAACTAATAAAAAATGCGGATTACATTATCCCCGGCCATGGGAAAATGTTTAAAGTTTAAATTTACAGGCCGCTTATTTTTTGCTATTATATTATTATGAGTGTCGAACCAAGATCGCTTAAATTTAAAGAGGCCAACAGAATTGGCAAAATTGGCAGAGGTTTAGCCGCTGCTTTACTCCTGACCGTTGGTGCAGAAGGCGCCGCCGCGCCTAAGTCGGAGTCCGATAAATATAGACAACTGTCGCACCTTACTAGTGAAAGATTAGATTTGGTTGTTGAACACGCTGATACAATATTAAAAAGCGGGAATGACAAAAAAATTGCAGAATTACTTGGCACACCAACAGGAGCCGCCACTTTTAACGAGACTTTTTATGCCATCGTGCCTGAAGAGATGGTCACAGATACAATTTTTGCCATGCTGATTTCCGGAAAATATAATTCTGTTTTGAAAAATTATTTCAGCGTGCCAACGAACTGGCAATTTTTTTTCGAAAAATGTGAGCAACTCAAACCAGATTATTTGCCGCTGCTACTATCCGGTCAGAATCCAAATGTCTTTTTAGACGCTGCCAGACAAAATACCAATGAACCATGGTTCAAAAAACTCATCAAGCAATTAGCCAAATATTTTAAGGAAGAACGGTGGTGGCAGGAACTCGCCAGAGAGGCTAAATAAATTTTAACCATGTTGACCTATTTATTTTTCGTTGCGGGATTTTTTCTCCTGATCAAAGGAGCTGATTGGTTGGTTGACGGCTCATCGGCCATCGCCAAAAAATTAAAAATTTCCAATATTGTAATTGGTTTAACGATTGTGGCTTTTGGCACGCCAGTTTTCAAGGCAATCCTGAAATCGCCATTGGTAATATTTTGGGAAGCAACATCGCCAATATCCTGTTAATTCTCGGAATTTCCGCGATTATTTATCCAGTGGCGACAAAGAAAAATACCGTCTTGAAAGAAATTCCATTAAGTCTGTTGGCCGCGGTTTTAGTTGGAGTGCTGGCCAATGATATTTTAATTGATGGGAGTAAGTTTTCTGTATTATCTCGGATTGACGGTATTGTTTTTTTGGCGTTCTTCATTATTTTTTTGTACTACACTGTTGGTATAGCCAAAATTACCGAAGAAACTGCCTCGATGGATATTGCAAAATTAAGTAATTTCAAAGCGGCGCTTTTTATTTTTGGCGGGCTGGCTGGTTTAGTGCTTGGCGGAAAATGGATTGTTGACGGAGCGGTAAAAATAGCGGAAGGGTTCAACGTTAGTCAGTCGTTAATTGGTTTAACGATAGTCGCGGTTGGCACTTCCTTGCCGGAATTAGCCACTTCAGCAGTGGCAGCTTACAAAAAACAAACCGACATCGCTATTGGCAACGTGGTTGGATCTAACATTTTTAATATCTTTTGGATTCTTGGCGTTAGCGCCGTTATTCGTCCATTACCGTTCAATCCAAACTCAAATTCTGACATATTGATGACGGTATTCGCTAGTATCTTATTGCTATTGGAGATGTATATTGGAAAAAAATTTATTCTGGAAAGATGGCAAGGTGGAATGATGGTGTTAACTTATATTGGTTACGTTGTATTTTTGATAGTGAAGCAATAATAAAAGCGAATGATTTGCGCATTTTGCAGGCAGTGCTACACTTATTCTATCTAGCTAATCTTTTAATTATTAGCGAAAAATAAATATGAAAAAAGTACTGTCCGCAATAATATTGGCAACGGCTATTATGGTTTGGCAAATCCCTGTCGCGCGCGCCGGCACAATTTTTTTTGACGATATGGAAGGTGATGTGAGCGATTGGGAGGCCGACGGCCTGTGGCATCAACAAATCAATCCCGAAGACATCAGCATTTCCAGTGATATCAATCCCAGTTTGGTTTCGTTGCCGGACTTTGGCGATTTACCAAGCGCTTATTCCAGTGACAGTGTTTATTGGTATGGCGCCGCGGCTGACGGCACCTTTATGGGAGATTGGACATTAACCAGTCAATCAGAAAAAAACGGTGGTTGGTCTGATATGGCTAACAGCGGCAGTTTGGTTTCTCCGGCAATTGATTTAACCAGTAGTGAAGCTGCCACCTTAACTTTTTGGCACTGGTGGGAAGTGGAAGGTGTGGATGTTGACCGTTATGATTTGATGACAGTGCAAGGTTCGGTTGATGGTGAAACCTGGTTTATTCTCGGTTCAATGAATCCAGCCAATGATGTTGATGGCGAATCGTTCCGGCCGTATAGTTCTGGTGGATTGGGAAGGCCCGGTCAATGGTTGTTTACCACGATTGATCTTTCTGAATATGTCGGCTCGACACTGCAAATAAAATTTAATTTCGAAACGGTTGATGAAAAATACAATGGTTTCCGCGGCTGGCTGATTGATGATGTGCGCGTGACCAATGATGTAACAGTGAAACCTTCATTTGATACGCAAACCGCTCAGGCAAAAGCTGAATGTCTTGGTGGAGATGAAGGAGTGGCCACCACCTTCGCTCAATTCTATGTGCAGCGAGCTCAACAAATTCAAGTGACCAGCGACGGCCCTTGGTACATTACCCCAGCTGGTTCCGATGATTATGTTGCCACTGGTGATCCCG
>CAYMXY010000006.1:4742-20374 GCA_964394525.1 uncultured Gammaproteobacteria bacterium
AATTATGGGTGAACTTTTCTTCAACTCAAACTTGTCCTGATGCTTTGCCGGTTTACGCTTCTGCCAATTTTTACGGCGGCCCCGGCCAACCATCCGCTTCAGCCGGTGTGGTTGTTTCTTTCTATGGCAATGATTTCGTGAACAGTTCAACTGCCCAGCTTACCACCAGCAGCAGCCCTAACGTGGCCGCAGTTACCGACGTTGATGCGGTAGTTGTCAGTAGTACAGAAATTCAAGTTACCATTCCTGTTATCACCGCCGGTACTTATAATTTGAAAGTGACGGCGCCAAACGGCAAGTCTACTACTTTAGAAGACGCTATCACTGTGGTAGAAACCGCTGATGATGAAGCGGGACTAGATATCACGGCGGTTTCCCCTGAAGAGATTGATGATGCTGCCACTACAGTAATTTCCATCACCGGAACCGGTTTTGAAGAAGGCGCTCTGGCTATGGTTGGCGGCGTGCCAGTAACAGATTTAACAATCAGCGCTACAACCATCACCGGAACAGTGCTGGCCGGCGCAGCTCCCGGATTTCAAAATGTAGTGGTAATTAATCCCGATGGGCAAATTGCGAAACTTGTCGGTGGAGTTGAAGTAAGCGATAACAGTCCGGTTGGCTATACACCGGGCGGCGATGCTTTAACGGCTCCAACCAAGGTTACCAATGTTCAAGTAAAAAATATCACCAAACATACGGCGCGTGTTAAATGGCATGAGGTGACGGATGCTGTTAAATATATGCTGACGTTGAAACGTGGCAGCAGAACCGTCCGCACTGTCTATGTAACAAAAACTAGTCATAAACTAACCGGCTTGAAAACCGCTAAGAAATATAAAATACAAGTATGGGCTTTTGGCACATACCTTGGCGGAAAAGGGTCGAAATCGGTGGTATTTACTACTCGATAGGGCGGTTTCGGCAGGAGCATTGACAGTAGAAATAGATCTACTACAATGGGTAGTATGACTATGGATTTTGTTAGGAATACGCTACATATTTCCGGCATGACCTGTACAAGCTGTGAAGTGATTATTGAGCGCAAACTTAAAACTATTCCGGGAATTAGAGCTGTTCAAGTAAACCATAACACTGGCCGTTGTGTTATTGAAAGTGATCGAAATGTTGATATTCCTTTAAGCGTAATTCAGGCAGCGATCACTCCGCACGGTTATAAAATAGAACCATGGTCAAATCAAACAAAACAATCAAAAGCAGCCACACGCCGGCTCGACAATAACAGTAAAGGCAACGGTATTCACCAACAACATCAATCGTGGTTAACAATCGGCGTTACTTTGGTGGCAGTGGTAACGATGTATTTCGTGTTGAAAGCGCTTGGTTTAACAAACTTTGCTCCGCAAATAGATAAATCTGTTTCGCTAAGTGCCGCCTTCATTATCGGTTTAGTGGCTTCAACTTCAACTTGTTTGGCGGTTGTGGGCGGTTTAGTGATGGGATTGTCTGCCACTATGGCTGAACATCAAACTACTACTAACCGGTGGCAACGGTTGCGGCCGCACCTGTGGTTTCAGGCCGGCCGGTTAATTTCATATTTTGTGTTAGGCGGAGTAATTGGGGCGATCGGACAAGTATTAACATTGTCGCCGCGCGCTTCCGGCTCGATTGCATTGATGGTGGCGGTGATGATGGTAATTTTAGGCCTTGATTTATTGGGAGTGGTAAATTTGAAGCGGTATTTGCCGCGTTTACCGAAATGGTTTGCTCATACCTTGCATGATGTGGCTGAAACGCCGCGGCCGTGGACGCCAATAACTTTAGGGGCGTTAACTTTTTTTCTGCCCTGTGGTTTTACGCAGGCAATGCAATTATATGTGTTGACCACTGGTAGTTTTTGGCAAGGCGGTTTAACAATGTTGTTGTTTGCCTTGGGAACGATGCCAACTTTATTGGGCATTGGTTTAGCCTCCAGCTTAGTGCGCGGGCGAGTGATGCGCACGGTAATTAGAGTAGCCGGCGCAGCGGTATTAATTCTTGGTTTTTATAATTTTACTAGCGGGTGGCGATTAGTTGGTTTACCAACACTAGGAGTGGCGCGTTCAACTGAGGCAGTCGCGGATCAAGCAGCAGTGCCGATTGTTGACGGCCAGCAGATTGTAAATATGCAGGTTAACGGTATTCAATATTTACCTAATGAAATTGTCGTTAAGGCCGGCGTGCCAGTAGAGTGGCGAATTGATGGTTCAAAAGCCACTGGTTGTACTAGCGTCATTACTATTCCTCAGTTAGGAATCACCCAAGTGCTTGACCGAAATCAAGAAACAGTGATTAATTTTACACCCCCAGCCGCCGGCACTTTACCTTTTACCTGCAGTATGGGTATGGCTTACGGAGAATTTATAGTGACTTAATTATATAAATAATTATATGACTCAGCGATATCGTTTCACTATTACCGGCATGACCTGTCATGCTTGTTCTAAATTAATAACTATGGATTTAATTGATAGCGGCTTAACACCATTAGCCATTGATCACGAGTCTGGTATTTTGGAAATTGATTTGGAACCAATCGGAGTTGATCGCATTAAGGATATTATTAATCAGTCAGAGAAATATCGAATTGCCGATGTGCAAACTTTATAATACGTTTTGACAGTTTATGTTTCGCCCATTATACTTTACACACTAAAATCATTAAACAAACAATATGTCTATCGTAATGGATGAAGATAAAAAAACAGCCGCTGCCGGACGGGATCATGAGGCGAGCGATGAATATGATAATTGCACCGTGGTGAGCGCTAATCCCGGGGTATTAGATAAACTTCCACCACGTTTGGCCTTTTGGGCTGGTGTGGTAGTGACTGCCGGCATTATATTTGCCATTGGTTTTGTAGCGTTGTTGATACTGATTATGAAGGGGTATAATTTTGGCGGAAGTACGACTGGAACAACAGTTAAACCTACAACTCCGACCGTCAACAGTAATGTGGCGGTAGCTAATGCCAATGTTAACGCCGACACTGCTAATGCCGCCGCGGCCGTTAGCGGCAGTATTGATGTAGCCGCTTTGCGCAATATTCGTGGGCAGGGCGATTATACCATTGTCGAGTATTCTGATACTGAGTGCCCTTTTTGCAAGCGGTTTCATCCAACTATGAAGCAAGTGGTAGAGGCTTATAGCGGTAAAGTGCAGTGGGTATATAAACATTTGCCCTTGACTAGTTTACATTCCAAGGCGCAGCGTGAAGCGATGGCTACCGAGTGTGCCGGAGAGCAAAATAAATTTTGGGAATACCTTGATTTATTGTTTGAGCGCACCACTTCTAACGATAGTCTTCCCGATGAACAACTTTTCACCATGGCTGATGATGTTGGTTTGGATCGCACCAAGTTTGATGATTGTTTGAAAACGGAGAAATTTAAAGATGTCATAAACGCTGATTCTGCCGAAGCACAGAAATTGGGCGGACGCGGCACACCTTATGGAGTAATCATAGATAAAAGCGGTAATGTAATTGGTACAATTGAAGGGGCGTTGCCGTACGATTCGATAGCGGCTAAATTGGATTCGCTAATAAAATAGCGCTTGTCATTTTTTAGCAGCAGTGTACCATATTTAGGTATGGAATTATTTGACGTTATTATTATCGGTTCCGGTCCGGCAGGATTCACCGCCGCAATTTACACTGCGCGAGCCAATCTTAAAACTTTGGTGCTAAAAGGTAATCAGCCGGGCGGCCAACTAACCACTACTACTGTTATTGAAAACTGGCCGGGATATGCCGATGGAATAGACGGCAACGAACTAATGCAGCAAATGGAGAAACAAGCCAGCCGGTTTGGCGCGCAATTAGTCCAAAGCACCATCACCAAACTGACGGTAACTACTAAACCTTTTACCGTTACAGCAGGAGAAACGAATTATCAAGGCAGAACCGTTATTATTGCTACTGGCGCCAGCGCGCGGACAACCGGTGCGGCCGGTGAAGCGGATTTTTTAGGTAAGGGTGTTTCCACTTGCGCCACCTGCGACGGATTTTTTTACCGCGATAAAAATGTGATGATAATTGGCGGCGGCGACACAGCCATGGAGGAAGCTAACTTTTTAACGAAATTCGCCAAGGAAGTTACGATAGTGCATCGGCGCGACAGTTTTCGCGCTTCAAAAATAATGGTTGATCGCGTCAAGGCCAATCCGAAAATTAAGGTCATCTGGAACACCACAGTGGAAAGTTTTTTCGGTGATACAAAATTACGCACTGTAGTTTTGAAAAATATCAAAACCGGTGCGACGCAACAACAGTCGATAGATGGTGTATTTTTAGCGATTGGTCATCGTCCAAATACAGAATGGCTACGCGGCACCATTACTTTAGATAAGCAAGGCTACATTGTTATTCAAAACGAAACCAACACTAACGTGCCTGGTGTGTTTGTGGCAGGCGATGTGGCAGACGAGCGCTATCGGCAAGCCGTCACCGCGGCCGGCGCCGGTTGCAAAGCGGCAATTGATGTAGAGAAATATTTAACGGAGACGGTCTAAACACTAAATATGGGTGGCGGTCGCAAACCGTTTAGCGTTGCGGTGTCGATAGTTTGCGGGATTAGTACAATGGTAGTATGCAGCCTTCCCAAGGCTGAGACGCGGGTCCGATTCCCGTATCCCGCTCAAAGACTAGACTTATAAAATTATTGGTTGGATAGCTTGTGGATAACTCATACTTGACAAGCTAGCGACACTACTTTACTATAGTAAAGTGCTTTATTATGATAAAGTGATTAAAAATTTATGAACAAGTGGAATAATTCTAAAACCGATAAATTAATTAAAGCATTACTGCTGCTCAAAACGCCAGACGAGTGCAAAAAATTTTTGCGTGATCTTCTTACTGAAGAAGAAATTATTGAATTTGGTGCGCGGTTCGAAGCGGCGGAGTTGCTTTATCAAAAAGTACCATATAGTGAAATAAATCGAACTACTGGCTTGAGTTCCACTACCATCGCACGAGTGGCCAGATGGCTAAATTCCGGTATGAATGGTTATCGAACTATTTTGAATCGCTTACATCATCACCCAGCTTTTACTTTGAAGAGAGGTTTGGGTTGATGTTTGAATTTTTTTCTTGATTAACTCAATCCCCTCTTCAAAGAGGGGGTTTTTCGTTTCGGAAAACTCGATCATTGACAAAGGACAAAACATGACGACGATTGCTAGCCGCAATCAACCGCGGGCTGAAGGTGATCTGAAGTACGGTATCATCGAAACGACTACGCGCTGCCAGCTGCGTTGCCCGGGGTGCTTCATGCTGGAGCGCGGTAAGTTGGGCACGAACGCATTGACGTTGGAAGAAGCGGTGCGCGTGCTCGACCTGTGCCGTGATTTCTGCGGCCGCGAACTTGAAACTATGGATATCCTCGGCGGTGAACCGTTGCTGTGGCCGTACCTTAATGCTTACATCAAGGAATTGCTGCGGCGCGGGATCAAGCCGTGGATTTTTACCAACATGTTGGATATTACGCCGGCGCAGGCACTCTGGCTGTACGAGCGGCAGATCTGGATCACGGGCAAGCTGAACATCGGCGACCCGCTTGATAAGGTTCAACTGCAGCTTCAGGCGGATTTGATCGGCTCCAATGTGCCGACGACGCGCCGGATGATCGACGCCATCGAAGTGTTCCGTACCGCCGGCTATCGCGCTCCGTTTTTTCGGCTGGAGAACCTGCTGCGTCTTGCCAATCTCCACTTGGTTCCCGAATTCATCCGGTATTGCCACAGCCTGAATGTGGGTATTGATCTTGAAGTGATGGGTTGTAGTGAAGGTTGGGGACCGAAGTACTGGCAGATCGCGCCTACGCCGCAGCAGCTTGCCGAAATGATCCGTGAACTGGAGCGTCAGGGAATTCGGTGGCAGTTGTGGTTGGAGGCAAATGAGAAGAGCGGAAAGGTGTACCCTGAATTCGACCAGCCGGCTGACAAGTTGCTTATGCCGCATGTGTTCAGTGCATGCCGGTTCTACGACAGCGGCATGTATTTTGCCGCTGATGGTACCATTCGCGCCTGTTCCAACAGCGGCCAGACGTTGGCGCATGTCACTGACCCCGAACCGATTCGGCGGGCGTGGGAATCGCCCCTGGTCGTATGCTTACCCAGCAGAACGTCGGTGAGCCTTGCCGGTCGTGCGATCGCTGGGAGAAGTGCCGCGGCGGCTGTCGCGCTACGGTAGAAGGTACGGGCAACTTTTTCGGCGGCTATGAGCTTTGCCCGTATTGCCTGTTGTAGCCGCATTGTCCTTTACACTGAAGGAGGAAAATAAAGGCGGAGATGGCTAAAAACTGTCTCCACCTTTCCAAATTATGAAACAAACCATATTAAACAAAGCAGTAAATAAATTTAAAGTGTTATCGAAAAAATATAACAAATTTTTGAATGTGATAGTTGATGATTGGCGCGGTTATCGTTTTATATTTGATACTGAAGATGTACGACGGTGCAAAAATGATTGCACCAAGTGCGATTTATTCAAATTATTAAAAAAAGAAAAAGCGGGATTATGGTCGGCCGGATTATACCCGGCCAGCAATGCTGATAAAAAACTGTTTGGTCCACAAAATTTCTTAAATTGTAAAACCTTACCACAATACACCAATTGTTATGCTAATTTTATTATCAAGAAAGCTAACAATAAAAAAATCCTTTTAGCCGAATTGGGTTTAATTAGGCAATCAACCATTATTTATTCGGCTAACAACAATCCATGTGCCCTTGAAAAAAAATTCAAAAATGATATAATAGATCAAGTCTTAAACAACACCAGTGGTAAGAAAAAACAATTATTTTTGGAAACAATTTATGCCAACAAAAAAAATAAAAAATGGTTTCGGTCTGCCAAAAGTAGCTAGGCAGCTACTTAATTTGTAGCCGGCAAACTATGAATTTATTTTCTAGCTTGACACGGTTGGTCTACCAATGGTTAATCAGGCCAATATTGTTTCGTCAAGATCCCGAAAAAATTCATGATAAAATTACCGTTTTAGGGCAGAAACTTGGTGCCAATGCCACCGCCCGAAAAATTATCAAAGCCTCATTGTCATTTCAAAGCCCTCAATTGGCGCAGTCACTTTGGGGCATTACTTTTAATAATCCGGTGGGGCTGGCGGCCGGCTTCGATAAAAATGCCCAACTTTATTCAATCATGCCAAGTGTTGGGTTTGGATTTTCGGAAGTCGGCACGGTTACTTTTGGAGATTACGCCGGCAATCCGCCACCGCGGCTTTACCGTTTACCTAAATCAAAAGGAGTGGTGGTAAATTATGGTCTAAAAAATATCGGCGCCCAAGCAATTATTGAATCGTTAAAAACTAAACTAAAACCCATTCCACAAATAATATCAATCGGACGAACCAACAACTTAACTACCGCTGAACAAACGGCAGGCATCAATGATTATTATCAGTGTCTCAATGAATTTATTCAAGCCGATGTTGGCGATATTTACGAAATCAATATCTCTTGCCCGAATAGTTTTGACGGCGAGCCGTTTACTGACAGTGATAATCTAACAGCATTGTTAACCAAACTTTATTCGCTCAACATCACTAAACCAATTTTCTTAAAAATGCCTATTAATTTGGAGTGGGGTGAATTTCAAAAATTATTGGATTGCGCGTTAGATTTTGACGTGTCAGCGGTGGTGATTGGCAATCTCAATAAAGACCGCGCCAATCCATTGATTAAAGATATAATTCCAAAACAGGTGCGTGGTTCAATTAGTGGTAAGCCTACTTCGGAATTATCTAACCGGCTAATATCAGCCACCTACAAATATTGCGGCGACAAAGTAACCATTATCGGTGTGGGTGGAATCTTTTCGGCACAGGATGCTTATGAAAAAATTAAACGCGGCGCTTCACTTATTCAGCTAATTACCGGCATGATTTATCGGGGGCCGCAACTAATTGGTGAAATAAACCGCGGTTTATTAAAATTACTGCGCACCGATGGTTTTAGCAACATCACTGAAGCAGTAGGGACAAAATCATAAATTAACTCCCTTGTCATATATATATTTTACAAAGCTACATTTTTTTGATAAAATATAGTAATGAAATTCTTTAGCATCAGTGGATTATTAGTTAGCATTATTCTATTAAGCACTGGGTGGAGTTGCCAACCAACCAAAACTCCTAATCAAACCAATGCAGTTCAAGGTATTGGTGTAAGCCGAGATAGTTTTATTAATCAATTTACCAGCGATACTTTTTATTTCACGGCCGGATCTAACATCGAGGGTAAGGAGAATTATGTTGCCCAGGATGAAGTAATCGTAATGCAATTGATCGGCCCCGCGGACAATTTACAATCTGCTAATGTAAGTTTTATTTTGCCGGTGGGTGATGCCGTGATGGAGGACATGATTACGCGGGTATACAATTTTATATCCTTAATTGATTCTAATTTGGCCAGTGGAGAATGGTTGTCTGATCAAATGACGGTGGTGGCTGAATCGGGCGGCGTTGAGGATTATGACACGACCATCAGGCGTGATGGTAATATTTTTTCTTTCACTTACACTGCTAACGATGGCATTTACCAAGTATCAGTATATCCTAATGAAAAATTATTCACACAAGACAAATAAATCGCGAGTGCGTTATCGAACTCCAAGTCGTTGGAAGGCGGGCGCGCGTCAACGGAGCGTACTTGCTCAAGTACAACGAGTACGCTAGAGTGTAATCTATGCCAAAAAAGAAAAAAGATAATAGCCCAACCGAGACTAAACATAATCAGACAAAACCCGACACCACCAAAAAAATAAAAGAAGCCGATCAGGCTAAAACTCAAATTAGTTGGGTTAAGCGTTTGAAACAGGATCGCAAGCTTCAACTAATGGTAATTATTTGTGCTGGTTTATTATTAATGGTAATCGGTATTGCCATAGCAGTATTATTACAACCTAAAAAGGTTAAGCGGATTCCAGAAATTAATAAACAACGACCGGCAAGTATAAATACTAATACTGCAGAACCAAAACCGACTGTATTACCACGCCGCTTAGATGGAATAATGGTAGCGGCCGCCGACGCCAATCGCGTGCCAGCTTGTGTGATGATTGAAAATGCGGCGTTTGAAGGTGTTCGTCCGCAGGCCGGTATTTCCGCAGCCCAAGTAGTGTATGAAGTTATTGTCGAAGGCGGCATAACCCGATGGATGGCGGTATTCAGCGGCGAGCCGACGGAACGAATTGGACCGGTGCGCAGCGCACGCGATACTTATCTTGAGTTTGTTTCAGAATTGAATTGTGCCTATGTCCATGCCGGCGGCAGTCCAACTGCTCTCACTTCGGTTCAACAATTTAAGTTGCGCGACATTGATGCCTTACGTGAGTATCAATGGTTCTGGCGCGATAGCGCTAAATATGCGCCGCATAATTTATTCACTAACTATACGAAGTTGATTGAGGGCATTACCAACGGTCATAGCTGGAAAGACGATTCAACCTTTTCTATGTGGAATTTTGTTGACGATAAAGAAATTGTCGACGGCGACTTAGCTAACGAAGTTACAATTAATTTTGGCGGCGCTTATGATGTGCGCTACGTTTATAATTCAGAGGAGCAATACTATGAACGCTGGAATGGTAACGTATTGCAAACCGATGCCACCACCGGCAAAACCTTAACTACCCGCAATATTATTATTCAAAAAGTGCCGCCCGGTGAAATTATTGAAGGTAAAGGTCGAATAAATTTTTCCGTTACCGGTGAAGGGGCAGCTTATATTTTTCGATTGGGGAAATTAACGCAAGGCGTTTGGAAAAAAGCAGCGCGCACCGATCGAACGAAATTTTTTACAGATACCGGGGAAGAAATTGCTTTGGCGCGCGGTACTTCTTGGGTAGAAATTGTCCCAAAGACGCACAGCTTCGAGTGGAAATAAAATACGCAGTTGATGAAAAAACCAACCAAAATTGTCGAGGTAAAAGATCTCACAAAAATTTACGCATTACGACGGCGAACTGATAAGCCATTCACAGCGGTAGATCATATCAATTTTTCTATTGGTGAAGGTGAAATTTTTGGTCTACTTGGACCAAATGGAGCCGGCAAATCTACTACCATTGCGATGTTGCTTGGCACCCTAATTCCCACCAGTGGTCAAATTACAATATTCGGCCGAAATTTTTTACGCGAGCGAGCGTGGTGCGCACAATCAATCGCGTTTGCCAGTAGTTATATTCGCCTGCCGTGGCGTTTAACCGTGTTGGAAAATTTACGAGTGTACGGTTTGTTATATAATCTGAATAAAAAAGTTTGGCGTGGGCGAGTTGAAAAATTATTGAATTTATTTGACGTTTGGGAGCAACGGAATAAACCAATTAGTGAATTATCATCCGGTCAAATTACGCGGGTGATGCTAGCTAAAGCCTTTTTACCATATCCCAAACTGGTATTGCTCGATGAACCAACTGCTTCATTGGATCCGGATATTGCTCATCAGGTGCGGGCTTTTATTCAAGAACAGCAACACCGTTTTCAAACAACCATTTTATATACTTCGCATAATATGGCTGAAGTGGCTGAACTGTGTAATCGCATTGCCTTTTTGAAAGAGGGTAAAATTCTGGCCATTGATACAGCAGAGCGCTTAGCCGAATCGGTTTCGGTGCAAACATTGGAAGAGTATTTTTTACACATTAGTCGAAAAAAAACGTAGCACTATTATTATGCAGTGGTTACATATTTACGCTCTAATCCTTCGTCACTGGTACCCGCTAAAACGGGATCTGGATCTATTGGCCGACATGCTGTATTGGCCAATTTTAGATACGATCACTTGGGGTTTAGCCAGTACTTGGATGACAAAGACAAATGGCGGGTTCTCGGGAATTGTTTTAAGTATTCTTACAGCGCTGGTATTGTGGAATATCTTGTGGCGATCGCAAATGGAGATTGCGCGTAATTTGATAGATGAAATCTGGAATCAAAATTTGGTGAATATGTTTTCTACGCCGTTGACGCTACGCGAATGGATTGTTTCTGTGATTGGACAATCTTTGATTAAAATGGTGCTAGCGGTGGGTACAATATCATTGGTGATCGTAGCTATGTATCAAGCAAATTTATTGGCTTTGGGCTGGTGGCTGCTGCCATTATTTGTTAATACCATACTAACCGGTTGGTGCATTGGGTTTATTTCAGCTGCTATCGTGATTCGCTATGGCGCGAAAATGCAAACCGTAGTCTGGACTTTTCCAGCCATCCTTTTTCCTTTAAGCGCAGTATATTTTCCGGTGGAACAATTACCGCCGATAGTTGCCTTGGTTAGTCATTTAGTACCAACCACTTATGTGTTTGAAGGAATGCGACAGTATTTGTTTACCGGTACAATTTCAGTAGCCAGTTTAGTGTTAAGTTTTGTAATGAGCCTGGTGTATTTATGTTTGTGTATCTGGTTGTTTGTGAGTCAGTTTGAGAAAAGTCGTCAGTTGAATCTTGGCAGATTTACAGTGTAAAAATCGTGAACCAGAAAACTAGCAGTTTTCGGTTTCACATTAGGAACGGTTGACGAATATTTCACAATTGATATGCTCGCGTAGGAGGTGTGAAGCCATGGCCATGAGCATTGTTATGCACGGCCTTTATGTTTTGGCCAGTGCGGTTGGAGGGTTTGTTTTTTTGGTGATGGTCATTCCCGGCATCGGTACGGTCAAGCAGCGGATTAGTTATTTGAATCCGCGCGCGATCGCTGCGCTGCCGCGGGCGTACAAGGTGCTGATGTTGGTCGTGTTTTCGATCAGCGTGGCGGTGACGCTGATCTGCGATTTGGCATAACCTACATAAACGTGGTGATAAAATCCTTGATTTAGATCAAGCATTAGCCTAAAATAAACTGTTTGCGATTATGACCGCCTGTCGGCCTTGACGAAGTTGATTTTTTTAGGTAAAATTAGAAATAATTATCATGATTATGGGCGAACCAAGAGATCCAAAAGGAATAGAAAAAATTGAAACGAGTCTAATTCGATCTGAACCCGACGCCCTAGTTCAGCATGATGGATCTCCTCTAGACTTCAAAACCGGTATTACCGTTGAACTCCCAGAAACTATACCTGGCATCGATGAAGGCGACAATTCAAGTTTAGGAGTAGAGCGCGCTAACCAAAGGCGCCTGCATGCTATTAGGGAGTTTATTTTGAATCAGGAAGGAGGGGCAGACTTTGCATGGTTACCGCAAGCCATGGAGGCTTTTTTACGGGCACAACGCTCTGATTTTTTGCCAGCAGTCGGTAGAGCTCGTGGCATTCAAATTCTGCCAGAGGTAGGTGTGGTACGCTTACTGACTTTGAATGATGAGGGAATAGTTGCTCCTTTTGATTTACGGATTGATGAATTAAGACCGTATTCTTTAGAACTAGCTGTCACTGCTGCCGAACAGGGGCGGGAATTACCAGCCATCAACTATACTGATGAAATGACAGCGGCTGTGACTGGTTTGCCACCTGAAGCAGCTTTGAGCTGGGATAAAATTACCCGCGCCGCTCGAACTGGTGATGCACAGTTCCTGGTAAAAATTGTTGGTAGCGACATGATGTTTGGTCCGGCTGAAGGAGTCGGTGTTTTTGTACACAATGATCGGCCAGAAAACAGTCGCTGGAGTTTAGCAAAGGTGACCCACGATCAGGTGCCAACAACAACCTATGAACGTGAGCTGTTGGAACAAGCAAATTTTTTAATTAACCCACAGCACGCCGATCCAAAGCTGGCTCAATTTTGGTCTTTAGTTCACGATGCTTTCGATGCTATGCAACGCGCACCAGAGCACGAGTTTAGTTACCATGACAGGAAAATCACGGATGCAATTAAATTGGCTTGGAAAAAATTGAGGGGTAATGACCCTGACTACCTGTTCGTAGAACAATTACGTACTTTAATGCGAGAAGATATGCACGCTGATAGGGGTGTGGCCGTGGACGTAATAAAACACGTTTTGGAAAATAAAGGAAAGTACAAAGTCGTTGCGCCATTTGAAACACAGAACTTACCACCAGATCTTGAAAGGCGTTTTCGAGCTGCTGCAATTGCCACAGCAGAACGGTACGAAAAAATTGCTGCTCTCTTAAACGCAGCCAAAGCAACTCTTTTACCACTCCTTGAGGCTAAAGTTCCGCCTAAGCCTCAGGATGGTAACAGAGCTGAGGAATTCACATACCGACGCTATGCTACTGTCGTCGAGACTTTGCGTTCACTTGAAACCACTGCACTGGCGAATCATGTCAAGGGCTTACTTGAATAACGACCTAGCTGAACTCGACACCAAACTAACGAGCGAGCGCCAAAGGGGCGGAGCCTCTTGTAAATGAGCGGGCAGCGGGAATCGAACCCGCGTGTTCTGCTTGGAAAGCAGACATAATACCATTATACTATGCCCGCCAAAGCATTCCCTTGTTGAGGGGATATGCCCTGGTCTAGCTGGCATAATGGAAGTGTCATAATGGAAACCTCCACTAGGTCAGAAGTGACAAGCAACATTATAGTTGATTTTTCTTACTCAATCAATTTTTACTGGTGATTTATACACAATATTCTGTGCATAACATTGTGTATAACTAGTGAATAACTTAGAAAACGTTAATCTGGAAACGCGCAAAATATGAAGTTATCTCAAAAAGTACGAGTTACTCCGCCATCAACCGGCAATAAAACACCGTTAATATAAGCCGCCTGCTCCGACGCCAAAAAAACAACGGCAGCCGCCAGCTCGGCTGTATCACCAAACCGTTGCGCCGGAATAGTTCGTTTTAAGCGATCTTGTTCCTCGGCAAACATATAACCAGATTGATCGGCACGCGTTTGAATAAGTTGACGAAGACGCGCCGTATCATACATTCCCGGAGCAACAACATTCACCGTGATGTTGTCTTTGGCAACTTGAAAGGACAACGTTTTGGCCAGATTGGCTACCGCCGCTCGCATGGCGTTTGAGGTAATTAAATTATCAAGTGGTTGTTTTACTGAAGTTGATGTCAAACAAATAATTCTTCCAAAACGACGTGCCTGCATACTGGGCAGCGCCGCCTGAATTAAACGCACTGCGCTTAAAAAAGTTAAATTAAAAGCGCTTCCCCAATCTTCATCGCTGATCTCGGTAAAAGTGCCGGGTTTTGGTCCGCCAGCATTTGTTACCAACACGTCAACCGAGCCAATTTTTTTTATCATAGCCTCGATTTGGTGCGCGTCAGTCACATCGCAGACCATTGGCCGCGCGCCAATAGCTTTAGCGGCGTCACTAACAGTTGCAGCGGTGCGTGCGCAAATATATATATTGCGAGTACCTTCTTGCACAAACCGTTCAGCAACAGCCCGCCCTAATCCTTGAGAGCCGGCTGCCACCAATACTGTTTTATCGCTTAATCCCAGATCCATTAATGGTAGTGTAACAAATGATGTGCTATAGTGTCATCTATGGAACAAACTAACCCCAAAACATCATCCTTACCATCATCACCGGAGCCAACCACTGCTGCATAGTCGGTGGCGTGCTCGGTTGCTTGGCATTATTATTTATTGGCGTAATGGTAATTGTTGGTGTGATGTATTATTTTTATAAAGACACCTTTAACGAATTTTCTGCAGACCTCAATCTTAACACCGACGACAATTATAATTACAACTTTAACTATAATTACAATACCAATTACGACGCAAACGCAAATACAGACACAATTAACGCTAATTCAGAAAAGGAACCATCTGAAATAACCACTACACCAACTAGCGGCGAAGGGGAAGTAATTGATGATGACGGTGTTTCATTGGGTTTTGAGGCGGAACCGATTTCGGCAGATTTATACGCCTATCAAGTTGGAGCTTATTCCGGTCAGCGTTTTTCAGATACCGGATGGCCGGCTTTGCGCATTACGTTAGATTATCCTGAAGTGCCGCCTTTAACCGATGCCGATGATATCGGATCACTTTGGGTTGGAGTGGTATTGGATAATGATTATTTTATTCAAGTGGGCATGATGTCTTCCACTGAAGCTGATACTCAAGGCAACATGAGATGGAATTATTTTTGGCAAATGTGGGATGATCAGGATAATTATAAATATGGTTTACAGGAACCAATGGAAAATTATGGTTGGGAGGCTAATGACACAAATCAATTCACCTTAACTTGTCAGGATCCAGAAACCGGTACTTGGGAATTTTGGGTGAATGATACCGTGGTTGGCCGCACTGACACCGAATCATGCGCTCTTGATATTTACAATAGCCAAGTTTTTTGGGAAATGACTACTCCAAAAACAGCTAATGCCGACCTGCCAACATTTGGTCCATTCACGTTTAGTGATTTTGAATATTGGGACGGTTATGATTGGCAGTCGGTGCAATCGGCCACGCTCTCCTACGGTTATGGTCAAATTTTGGCAGGCACAGACAAAGATCAAGCGAGCGTTTGCCCGCCCTATGGCGCGGTCAGCGATTCAGCTAATAAAACTTTTCAAGCCGGCACTAATTTACCTTGCTCGGCGATCGACTCGGTGCTTTGGGAGTAATTTCAGGTAAGGGTTTGCCGAAATAACGATCGTGCAAATTGCGGATGACAAAATAAAGAACCGCCAGCCCAACAAGAAAAAGCATGATATAACGATATTCGGGTA
>CAYMXY010000006.1:20384-26249 GCA_964394525.1 uncultured Gammaproteobacteria bacterium
CAATCGCACCGCCGACAAAATTTAACATCAGCATATTTGGCAAAAAACCTATCAGCATAATAGTCAGGAAACGTTTTTGACGAATCCCGCTGGCGCCCAGCAATAAACTAATCACATCAATCGGAAACAACGGAATGGCATAAAGCAACCCTAAGCCAAAGGCTGACCGTTGTATTAAATGGCTGTAACGATTATATTTTTCAACGGAAATTAGTCGGCGCAACAGCGGCTGGCCAAATTTACGTGTCAGTTCGAAGGCAATAATGCTGCCCAGCACGTTGCCGCTGTAGGCGTAAATAAAACCAACCGTCGGACCGAACAAATAACCAGTGGCAAGCGATAACCAGCCGCCGGGCAATGGAGCTAACACCACCTCAACAGCAATCAATCCAACCATTACCAACGGCCCGCGCCATCCTAAATTGGCAATAAAGTCTAGCAATTGAGCGCTATTTAGCGCAAACAGAGTGTTTTCCAAAACTACATAACTCAATACTAACGCCGCCAAGGTAATACTTAAAGCTAGAAAAAAACGCCAATTTATGTGAATTTTGGGCATTGACAGGTAGCTATTTATAAGTAGAATGTAGTGTAATTCATTATGGTTGCTTTGTCATTATATTATGTCTGAAAGTGAAGCTGACGTTCCTGCCGACCAACGACAGCAGTTAGCAATTTTGACCGAATTGATTTTGCAACGGCGTCCGATTTTGCGCGAACTGTTGCAAAAACACAGGGACAAATCATTATTGGAATACGCGGCACACTATACCGACGTTAATTTGAATTCTCCAATCGAGCAGCGGCAGGAGGAATTGATTACCGTTTTTGCTGACAGCGTGCGCCCGTTGCTTGGTGCCACGGCGGCCAAGGAGGCGGCGCAACAATTAAAACAATATTACGTGGTTTCAACTACTGACCACCACGGCCCAATTACTAATCCATCATTTTGCAACGCTAATTTATTGACAGCCGCGGCTTATCAAGCGCAGCAGCCGGCTTTGCGTTATGTGATTGTGTTATCATGTGCCAGCATTTCTTTCCGGAATATCTCTTTTCCGCGTGGGCTATTGTTTCATAACCCAGCGCAGCCAACCACAGAAGAGCGGTTAGTATTTTTTCCGGCGTCGGCACGGCCGCGGCCAGTTTTTAATTGGCGCGCTTATACCGGCGCCGAGCTTGCTGAAATGAAAAAAGGAGTTACCCAAAAAATAAGGACACAAGCTCTTAATAATGAACTGGGCGAACGCTTACTGCAATTGTTGGAAGAAGTTTACAATCAGCCAGAAGTATTGGCTTTGCAGCGATTTTCTGAACAGGTAACGGTAACAAACTGGGCGCTCTTTCGGCGGAATCCAACCGCCAACTGAATTAATTTGTTTGGAACAGGAATCGATCGTGATGCAATTATTATTGCGTTATCATCTTGATCAGGATACTACCTTACATCATATTTTATTTGATCCGGATTATGATGCGCTGCTGCAGCAGTATTTTGACGGCTTGATGACAACTTTTTCACTTACCAAAAAACAAGGGAGCTACTTATTTTGGGCGCTGCCAGCGGGCGCGAAATATCGTCAACAACTTTGGAAACAAGGTAATAAATTAATGACCGATGACGGCAGTTATTGTTTGGAGTTAACTCCAACAGCAGTGCGAGCTGCTTTACAACGGCGAGAAATTTTTCCAACCTCGATGCTTGATTTTTTTGTACTATCGTTTTATTACGGGTTAAAATGTCTGGGTGGGTTTAATCAAATCAATTATCTCACAGCCATGAAAAATGCTTACATCAAAATGCAAGTTGACCGTGGAAATTACAAAAGTATTGAAGTCTGCGCGCGTGCCCAGACTAAAGAAATGAATGACGGCTACTTGGTGGCTTTCGCACAACTACCCGGCGGCGGATTGGTTCCGGCCACTGGTTTAGATTTAGCCCTGTTTAGTGATACGCAAACTTGGCCGGTAATTAAAACTCTGGCACAAAATATTACTTTAGCTGAATCACTCCAGCCGGCGATGGCGGAGTTTTACCGGTTTGCCTACGCTGAAGCTGAACGTCAACCGGAGTTGGCTAATTTAACTGTTGAACAAATTACCGCTGATAACGGTTTAGGGAAAAAGCTAAAGCCGTGCATTGCTTTATAAATTAACTGAAGTTCTGTTGCCCGCAGCTTAACAGTGGGCACGGCGTGAATTTATTTTTGCTGAGCCAGTTTTTCAAGCACCGAGGAGCGAATACCTAGTTGCAATAGATCGCTCGCATTGGCGGCGATTGATTCTGGTTGATCAAATAACATTCCGGCATTGAAATTCCACTGCTGATTATAATTACTTAAAGACACCATTTCCAGTAATTGTGAAGCGTCACCCGATTTAGCTTTGGTCAGCGCTGCTGTTTTGAATTGAGACAAAGAGCCGGTGAAACTGCCAATAAAGGTCAATAATGATTTTTTTAACCCCATGTTTCTAGATCGAGTAACGAAGGCGAAAGTCGCCGTCAGGCGAAAATTGGCATCAACAAAATACCAATGATTACTGGCATCAACTAACACATCCATTCCACCCGCTCCATACCAGCCGCGCGCTCTCACTGCGGGTAAAATTTTAGAACTTAACATGGTAAAAATATTTTTCAAATAATCTGGCACAACCACAGTTGGCGGCCTTACCACCCCGCTTAAAAATTCACCGGATGGCGCGGTAAGTTGTTCATTGTAACCAACAATTTCAATCGTTTTGTCAGTGGCATACGGAATGGCAAACTGAACACAATAATTTTTTACTACATTGATATATTCATCAATCACAATTTGACCAACCAATGAACGGAAAGCTGTTTGGGCTTGCTGAAATTGTTCGTGATCGTGACAAACGCGGACACCATCACCTGAACTTGACGAAGTAAATTTTACTACGCATGGAAAAGTAAAATCGGTTGGATCGGCAGACGCAAAAGCAGCTCCATCCGGCATGGTGGCATAACGCTTCGGAACATGTTCCGCTGGCACCAATGCCGGTAAATTTACTTTATCATTTAACCAATTCGTCAACGTTGGTGGGATTTGGAAAATCGGCCGTAAATTTTTATCTAAAAATGGCTGCGCCATAATTAGCTGTCGTGCCGACATCAGCCGACTTAAATTATCCTTGATACGTTCATTACGTTTAACGCCACTAACTTGAGCAGAGATAGCTTCATCCAGCGTGATTACTTTTTCGGAAGGCAATAGATCAACTCCGCATTCTTCAACTAGCAGTTGCCTGATTAGCGGCTTTGAGGTTGCGGCAAAAGTGATTACCGATAAGCGCTTTGTGCAAACTAACGGCCGTGCCGCCACCAGTTCCTCCACAGTTGGCGGCACGGCATTATAGAAGCGAGACTCTAAACCAGACGGGAAGGCGTAGAAATAAACCGTCTTATCCGGGAAATAATCGGCGAGATCTAAATTTAGAGAAACGGGGGTTATTGGCTTGTTCACAACTGCTATGAAGTAGAACCTTTCTTCCGCTTTGTTTTGAAGGTGGAAATATCCGTCTTGTCGGTTGATAATTCATCAGCCGCAGTAACAGTAATGCGGTAGTAATACTTATTGTTGGCTTTTAATTTTTTTAACTTCAGTTTGTGCTCAGTGTCGAAATCGTTGCTGGAAGAAGTTTTATTCAATTTCGATCGGCTCAGGCCATAAGTAATTTCTCCGCTAGATGGAATGTTAGTTGTCCAAGTGATGGTGGCAGTGTGGCGGGATTTTTTGGCAACTTCAAAACCCTCTACCGCCACAACCACGCTTTGCGGCACACTCACCGTTACAGCGCTACTGGCTTCTGAACGATTGCCGGCAGCATCTTCGGCGATCACCGAGTAGCTGTAAGACGTGGTGGCAGAAACGGATGTATCAGTGTAAGTGGTGACGGTACCAAGAGTGGTGCTAATCTCTACATCGCTTCTATAGATATGATAGATAATCACACCAAGATTATCATCACTTGCTTCCCAAGTTAATTCAACTTTGGTGTTGTCTGGCGCAATCGCCTTCACAGCAGTTGGTTTGGTTGGTGCAGTTGTATCGGGGACAGTTATAGTTACTTTTGTGCTCGCACCAGACACATTGCCGGCCGCATCAACCGCGCGCACTTCATAATCGTAACTAATACCAGCAGCCACTGAACCATCAACGTAAGTAGTTGCGGTGGTTGTGGTTAATTCAAGACCGTTGCGATACAGTTTATAACCTACTACAGCCACGTCATCGGTTGAGGCTTGCCAAGTTAAACTAACACCGGTGTCGTCTGGCGCAGCAGCTTGCAATCCAGTTGGTAATGCCGGAGCGGTGACATCTGGGATGGTGATGGTAGCGGCAGCACTGGTATTTGAAAGATTACCGGCGGCATCCACTGCCCGGACCGCGTAGGAATAACTGCTTGCCACGGAAGTGGAGGTGTCGGTATAACTGGTATTGGTAGTGGTGGCCAGTTCAACGTTGTCACGATAGATGTAGTAGTTACTAACACCAATTGTATCGTTAGCGGCACTCCAAGTAAGTTGAACATTAGTAGTATTGGTAACAATAGCAGTTAAATTTTCCGGCGCTGTTGGAGCTGTTTTGTCGGTAATGGCAATAGCTAATGCCGCACTGGCCGCAGACAAATTACCAGCCGCGTCAGCAGCACGAACGGTGTAATTGTATGTTTGACCAGCTACAACTGTTGCGTCGGTGTAAGATGTTGCAGTGGTGGTAGTAAGCTCTTGATCGTTACGGTAAACATAGTATTTCGCCACACCAATAAAGTCAGTTGCCGCAGTCCAAGATAATTCGGCGCTTGAATCAGAGGAGCTAGTAACGTTTACCGAAGCCGGTATACTCGGCGCGGTGGTATCGGCAATGGTAACAGTTGCGATGGTGCTGGCAGCAGACAGGTTTCCGGCCGCATCCGATGCCTTGATGGTGTAGTTATAAGTGACGCCGGCGACGATAGTGGTATCGGTATAAGTTGTACCAGTGATAGTGGATAATTCTATGCCATCGCGATAAATAGAATAGCTATTTACTCCGACCGAATCGCTGGCAGCCTCCCAAGCGAGGTTGATGGTGGTGTCGTTGGGCGAGGTAGCGGCAAGCGTTGTTGGCGCTGTCGGCGCGGTGGTATCTGGCACGGTGACAATAGCATCATTACTGGCATCTGAAAGATTTTCGACCTTATCTAACGCCCGTACGCTGTAAGTGTAAGCGTTTGACGCCGCAATAGCAGTGTCGGTATAAGTTGTGGCAGTTACGGTGATTATCAATACACCATCGCGGTAAACATTGTAACCGGTTACTCCGGTAAAGTCGCTGGAAGCTTCCCATTGTAACACTACTTGACTATCGGTTTCAGCCGAGGCTTCAAGATTATTCGGCGCGGTTGGAGCCGTATAATCTGGCACAATTACTATCAACTCGCCACTGGGAGTAGAAAGGTTGCCTGCCGCGTCATAAGCGCGCACGGAATAGGAATAGGTTTCACCAGAAACTGCTGTATTATCGGTATAGGTAGTGGTGGTGGCTGTTCCAATTTCTTGCTCGTCGCGGTAAATTCGATATCCACTCACGCCAACGATATCGCTAAACACTTCCCAATTAATGGTTACTGCGCTTTCTGAAAGATCAGTAGCAACCAAATTACCTGGTCCAGACGGTGGCGTAGTATCTAGTATGGCCACGGTTGCTGGCTCGCCGTAGCTGGAGAAATTACCAGCCGCATCGACAGCGCGTACGGTATAAGAGTAGGTTTCACCAACTTTCGCCGTGAAGTTATCAGTAAAGGCAGGTGTAAAAGAATTACCGATGGCCGCACTACTTTCTGTACTACTGGCGCGATAAA
>CAYMXY010000006.1:26288-28626 GCA_964394525.1 uncultured Gammaproteobacteria bacterium
CAATCACACCAACATTATCAGTTGACTCATCCCAGCTTATTTCAACCGTGGTTTCATTGGTTGCTTCGGCTGTAATATTTTGCGGTACAGTTGGTGCGGTTAAATCTGGTGTGTTCACAGTAACAGCGTCGCTTTGCGTTGAAATATTACCGGCCGCATCAACCGCGCTGATAGTGTAAGAGTAAGTTTTTCCCGGCTCCACAGTGTCAGTGTAGTCGGTGGTATCAACTGTAATCAATTCAATACCGGAACGATAAAGGCGATAACCGGTAACACCAATTTCGTCCGAAGAACCTCCCCAACTAAGCGCTACCGTTGTTTCACCGGTGGCGGTAGCCGTCAGATTTGGTGGTGTCGTGGGCGCAGTTAGATCAGGAACGTAGACGGTAAGGACTGGGGTTGGTTGGGAAGCATTACCAGCCGCGTCGATAGCTTTAACCCTATAGCTGTAAGTGATGGTGGGTGAAACGGTTGTATCGGTATAAGTGGTTTCGGAAGTCGTAGCAAATATCTCCACATTGTTACGCATGATGCGATACTCAGTTACTCCAACCAGATCACTCGCTGCGCCCCATTGTAGTGTTACAGCCGTTTCCGTTATTGTGGAAGCAATCAAGTCAGTAGGGACGGAAGGTGTAGTGACATCCGGCAGTTGGATCGTTGCCGGATCGCTGTTTAATGAATAATTTCCCGAGCGATCAAAAGCCTGCACAGTATAATTATAGGTAATGCCTTCAAGCACCATGAAATCTGTATATTGAGTTACACCACCAAAGACGGTAAATAATTCAACGTCATTACGAAATAACTTATAACCCATCACGCCAACATTATCATCCGACGCCGTCCAACTAAGAGAGATAACACCATCAAGCTCTCCGGCAGTTAAATTTGTGGGCTGGCTTGGCGAGGTGATATCTGGCACGGTAGCAGTAACAGCATCGCTGGCTGAAGAATAATTCCCATTAGCATCTTGCGCATAAACTATGTAACTGTAAGTTGAGCCAACCGTGATAGCGGTATCTTCATAATTGGTAGTAGAACTGTTTCCAAGCTCTGTGCCATCACGATACACAACATAACGCTCTACTCCAAGATTATCGGTAGACTCGATCCAGCTTAGCGACACTTTGGTTTCGTCTAGTGCTTGCGCGGTTAGGTTAGTTGGAGTGGTTGGAGGAACCGTGTCTAGTCTAACCACTACATTTTTAGCCTCTGCCATAGCGGCGGCGGCATCAATTCGCCCGAAGCCATAATATTTATCCCAACCGGTAGTGCCCAAATCTTTGGCGGTTGTTTCAATCACGCTACGCACTATATCATTATCAAATAAGTCTGGCGCATAACTATAAATTAAAGAGGCCAAACCAGCTACCTGCGGCGCCGAGAAAGAGGTACCAGAAACGGAACTGTAACTATTGCTGCTGGTAGTGCTCCACTTGGTTGAATAAATTTTGTCGCCTGGAGCGGCCACGTCAACCCCTTCACCATAATTACTGGAGGCAGTTTTAGTGTCGGTTGCATCAGTGGCGCTGACTTTAATACAAGCCAGGTAATCTGCCGGATAGCGCGGTGTGTCAATATTATCGTTACCAGCAGAGCAGGTCATGATTACACCTTTTTCTTCCCAAGCATATATCATTGCCTGTTCAAGTGCGGAATTTCCAGTGTAACCTCCAAAACTCATGTTAATAATTTTGGCGCCGTTGTCTGCAGCATAAATTACCGCTTCAGCCGCATCAGATAAATAACCACTTCTACTGGCATTCAAAACTTTGACAGCCATTATTTTATTCTTCCAGTCAACTCCGGCAATACCATTGGCATTGTTGGATATAGCTCCAATAATGCCGGCCGTCCATGTGCCATGGCCATTATCATCTGACGAGTCCTCATCGTCATTTACGAAATCATAACCTGTGAAAACTCGGTCGGTTAAATCTGTATGATTGAAAAAAGCGCCGGTGTCTAATACCGCTACAGTCGCGCCATCCCAGCCGGTAGTTGTGTCCCAAGCACTGGGTGCGTCAATCAACGGTAAGGCATATTGATTTGAATAAAGTGTGTCGTTAGGGACGATATCACCAAAGACAGGTGCGTCAACCTCGGCAAATTCAATGTCCACGCCTTCGCGATAGCGCAGCCGATCAACCATTTCTTCTGGCGTCACTTGCGGTGGGAGGGTGATGCGTTTTACGCCAAGAACTTTAAGTTCCGATTTCTCCTTTAATTTATGACGCGTTAAAATTTCGTTTCGTTTGGTTTCATCTACGGTTGGCTTGAATTTAACTAATATATAATCTTGAGCCGGCTCGGCATCGGCTGGTGTGGTAAATAC
>CAYMXY010000007.1:0-8211 GCA_964394525.1 uncultured Gammaproteobacteria bacterium
AGCTGACGGCGCCAATATTCATAAAGCAAGCGCAAACTAACGGGTTCATAAGCGTAATCCACAATAACGGTAAACGGTTGGCCGGCTGATATTTTTTCCATTCGGCCGGGCGCGCCGGTAAAACTGGCCACTGCCGCCGCAGTTTCGACCACTGTTTTTCCCAAACCAACAGCCGCGCCAATGGCTGAAGCGATATTTTCTATGTTCCAAGTACCGCGCAGTTGGCTGACAAAGAATTGTTCTCCGATGCGCCAGGTTAAACCACTGGCGGTTTCGGCTACATCAGTCAAACGCAATGTGGCAGAAGCGTGATCGCGCTGTTGTGACCAAATAATTTGTTTGATTCCGGCGGCAGCCGCGGCAAACGCTGCAAATGCCGGTGAATCTCCATTAAGCACGGCGGTGGGTGATATAACACGGCCAGAAATTTTTTTCGGAGGCAGGCTATGAAGATGTTTGAACAAAGCTTGCTTGGTAGCCTGATAATTCGCCAAACCGCCATGAGCTTCCAGATGTTCAGGATACAAATTCGTCCAAACCACCATGTCATAGTGAATGCCCAAATGCCGCCATTGTTTAATTCCTTCTGACGACGTCTCGACGACTGCGTAACCACAGCCGGTTTGCACCATCTGGCGCAACAATGCCTGTAACTGTGTTCGGCCGAGCATGGTCATTTTGCTGGCATTAAGCCAGTGTTTATTACCGATACGAAAATTTGCCGTGGTGGCTAGGCCTACCGTAGCGCCGGTTTGAGTGAGGATATGCCACAATAAATTACAGGTGGTGGTTTTACCTTTTGTACCGGTTACTCCAATTACAATTAATTGCTCACTCGGCCGACGATACCACCAAGCCGCCAGACGTGCCATCCATTTATGATAACGATCAATTGCTGCGGCCGGCAGCAATCGTTTAAGAAAATGCTTCATGGCAGAACATTAAACCATAGAATTATTGTATTAGCCAAGGTTATGGCAGCCACGGTCAACCAAATAATCAAAACTACTAAACCAACCCAATTAACACGCCGTTCAAACCAGTGCTGCATAATTCCAGCACACTGGGAAACACCAATTAAAGCAATCACCATTCCAAGTAGCGGCAGCCACCGCCATGCCAACCACCAAGCAGCTAATTCTAACAAGCTGGCTGCAAATAGTAACCAGAGCGCGCGTTTACCATGTTTGAGAGGTTGAATTTTTTTTCGAACCAATAACCATAAACCAAACCAACCAAGCACAATTGTACCGTAATTCCAAATTACCAAGTTCATAACGGACTACGTTTGGCCGGAGACAATACGCTGCGATTACCTAAATCATCCACCGCCCGCACTTTATAATAATAGCGACGTTGTGGTTTGACGGATTCATCAATGTACGACCGTCGCTTTATTAAACGAGTGGTGGCCTTGCGAAACGGACCAGCCGCGGTACGTGAACGATAAAGATAATATCCCTTAACGTGTTCTGCTTTTGGTTTATGCCAACGAATTTCCATTAAACCTTGTGCCCGTTTGATAGATTGAAGTAAGGGCCTTGCCACCTTGGTATCCACCAGATAAATAAAACTACTAAGATCAGAGGTTTGTTCTAAGGTGTCAACCGCCTTAATGCGTAAACGATAAACCGTTTCATTACCAGTCACGCCAGTGGGCGCAAAAAAAGTGGCTGTTTGTAATGTTCCATCAATTTCAGGATCAGCCCGTTCTTTGCCAAAATAAACATAATAGCCGCTAATGGCTTCAGTACTATTTGGTTCGGTCCAGGTAAAATAAGGTGATTGTTCGGCGGTACGCTGGTTAGAAAGAATTTTCTTAGTACGCTGTTTATTGGTAAAAGCCTTGATAATTATTGGATCAGGGCCAGTGCTAATAGCTTTGGCGATGGCCGCAGCGGCATTTACGCGCCCGCTGCCTAATTCCGAATCACCAATCGGATCGGTGGTATCAATCAGCGCGATCGCCAATTTAGCCGGCGTAGTATCGCTAATACTGGCAAGCACTAAACCGGCCACTCCGCTAACCACCGGCGTTGACATAGACGTGCCGGACAGATAACCGTAATCATCGGTAAAGCCGTTGGTTGGGTCGTTGCTGTAATACGTACTTAAGATATTTTGCCCGGGCGCCGCCAAGTCTACGCAAATATTTCCGTAATTGGTAAACACCGTGGTGTCGTCATTGTCGTCAACTGCCCCTACGCCAATCACGTTATCATAGCAAACAGGGTACGATGGAATAACATCAAGATTAAGCGCATCATTGCCAGCCGCGGCTACACTAATAACACCATCTTCATAAGCTGCTTGCATTGCTTCGTCTTCCAAGGCGCTATAAAAATATCCACCATAACTCATATTCATCACCTTGGCGCCGTTCGCCTGCGCGTAAGCCATGGCATCAATCGTTGAAAAAGTTGTGGTCATGCCATCATCATCAAAAATGCGCAACGGCATAATCGAAACTTCCCAATTCACACCACTAACACCAACTGTGTTATTACCAATGGCACCAATAATTCCAGATACATGGGTACCGTGTAAAACATAAATATCGCTAAAGGAGCTACCGGTTGGACGCGGGGTTGGATCATTATCGTCCTCAATAAAATCCCAACCATGGACATCATCAATATAACCATTGTCGTCGTCATCTACACCATTACCCGCCACTTCGTTAGGATTAGTCCAGATATTATCAACTAAATCCGGATGGGTGATGTCAACACCACTATCAATCACTGCAATAATGACTGTGCGGCTGCCGGTAGTGGTATCCCAAGCCAATTCAGCGTCTATGTCATGATCGTTAGACTGATCCAAATGCACTTGGCTGAGATAAAATTCATCGTTTGGTGTGGCCGCTAGGTAACGTTTATAGTTTGGCTCAACCCGCGCCACACGGCTATCTGTTTGAAATTCTTTAATAGCTTCAGCCACATCGTTCACCGGCACTAATGAAATAGTGTCGGCGATGGTTAAATTTGAATTAGCCGCCTGCGGCGCAACCGCCCATTGCACAATAACCTCTCCTGGGACATAGGTGTCGGCTGATGGTGCCTCCTTAGTTGTTGGAGTAATGGTTGAAAATGATGTCAGCGTAAATAGTCCAAGCGTGGCACGGCTGAATACGTACCATTTTTTTTGCATATAAAAAATTATAACACATTTTTTAGTCTTAAGCAACTTTTGAAAATAATGCCTGCCCCGTCTTCGCTTTCGCCGACTTTTTCACATTATATGATATACTGACTCAATGAAAAAAATTTGCATGATCCATACCGGCGGCACGATCGCTATGGTAAAAAATTCCGCTGGTGTATTGGAACCGGCTGAACACGGTGATTATATTCTGCAATATGTGCCGATGATTAAACAATTGGCCGAAGTTGATCATTTTTTTCTTTTTCAACTGGATAGTAGTGATATCAACCCACGTCACTGGCGCAATATTGCTGAAACAATCGCGGCTAACTACGAACGTTATGACGGTTTTGTAATTCTCCACGGAACGGACACTATCGCCTACACTGCAACTGCTCTATCGTTTCTGTTAGGCAATCTTGGCAAACCGGTAATTCTTACTGGCGCGCAATTACCAATTACAGAAATCGCCTCAGACGGCCAAAATAATATCCTGCATGCAGTTCAAGTTGCTTGTCTTCCACTTAGCGAAGTGGCGATTGCTTTTGGTCAAGTATTGCTGCGCGGCAATCGTACAAAAAAATTCCATGAAGCTAGCTTGAGTCCGTTTATTTCTCCGAATTGCCCGCCGCTGGCTGAATTTGGATTGGACTTACGGCTTGCACCGCATTGTTTGAAGCGGTCAACCACGGGAATCAAACTACAAGCTGATTTGGTAACCGACGTAACGGTGATCAAACTTTTTCCCGGAATCAGCAATGAACATGTGCTCGGCATGGTGGCGCGACGCACTAAAGGAGTGATTTTTGAAGCATTTGGCTCCGGCAATATTCCACTGGGCAAAGAAGGAATCCAAGAGGCAATTGAAAATATTTTGCAACAGGATATGGTGGTAGTGATTGCCACACAATGCATCTATGGCGGTGTGGAATATGAGCGCTATCAAGGTGGTTATTTTGCCAAAACGCGCGGAGCCTTACCAACGCAAGATATGACGACCGAAGCCGCTTTGATTAAGTTAATGTGGGTGCTGGCGCAGACTTCTGATTTTTCTAAGATTAAAGAATTGTATCAGCAAAATATTGTCGGCGAACTAACTGAACGCTCAACCGAGCAGTAATAAATACAATATGGACTTTAAAAAAATTCAAAATTATACTTTAATCGCCCTCCTGCTTGGAATTTCTATATTATTTTTTTGGATGGTTAGGCCGTATTGGTACCCGGTGTTTTGGGCCGCGGTGGTGGCGGCATTGTTTCATCCGTTGTATCTACGGTTCGTGCGCCGGTTTGGCGGCCGACGGTCGCTTGCGGCCGGGCTGACTGAAATTATTATTATTGTGTTATTGGTATTGCCGTTGCTTGGCATTATCGCACTAATTATTCAGCAAGCAATTTCAGTTTATGGAGATATTGAACGTTATCTTAGTATTATTGCATTACGCCAATTCATAACCGCCGCTAAGGAGTGGCCGTGGTTGTCTCGTCTGCTGGAAGTAATTGACATCAACGATGTCACTAGTCGTTTATCAGCCATGGGTTCGACTATTTCAAAATGGCTCTATCAGGTGGTCGCCCGCAGCGGACAATATACCGCTCGTTGGTTGTTACAATTGTTTATCATGCTGTATACCTTGTTTTATTTTTTACGCGACGGTGATCGCTTTCTGAAACGATTAATGAGTTTATTGCCGCTGGGCGATCGTTATGAATTATTGCTTTATCGGCGGTTCGTTTCCACTGCTAAAGCCACCTTAAAAGGGACCGTCTTGATTGGTGCCATTCAGGGTTTAATCGGCGGGTTAGCTTTTGTGATAACTGGTATGCCGGCGGCTGTGTTTTGGGGAATGATTATGGTGATTGTAGCGATTATTCCCGGCGTGGGCGCTTCGCTAATTTTAGTGCCGACGATTGTGATAATGTTGATATTGGGTAATTGGTGGCAAGCGGTGGTATTAACAATCGCGTTGGTGATTAGTGGTTTGATAGATAATGTTTTGCGTGGGCCGTTAGTGGGTAAAGATATTCAGTTGCATCCATTGTTAATTTTCTTTGCCACTTTGGGAGGCATTATTGCTTTTGGTGTTTCTGGAGTTGTGATTGGCCCAATTATTACCGCTTTTCTTATCAGTATTTGGCAAATCTACGAGGAAAAATATAAAACCGAGCTGGAGCGCTCGGGTTAAGCGCTTAATCTTCTTGATTACCAATAATCTAATTAAATCGTATAAGATTTTAACAACAAAATAATGAAAGAACCAAGAATGATCGTGGGCGCACCCACAGAAAAACCACCTGGCGAAATAAAGGGGCGTTTACGTTTCGAGTTAGGTTCACGTTGTGATATTTTTAATAAAAAACTTTTAAATGGAGGCTATTCATCTGTGCAACACCATGCTGATAGCCTTCGATACTTAATACTTGAGTATCATAGCGCTGAGAATGGAGTTGTTGATAAACCTTATGAGTTCTTAAGAAGGTTACGTGAGGCAGAGGAAGATTTATTACTTCAAACTCAAGATGAATCAGAAAAAATGAAAATTAGAGAAATGTATCAATTGTTTGATATACCCGGTATAGAATTACCAGATAAGGAATAATAAATTTTTGACGCAACTGCAAAATCTCCTCTACTTCACTCTCTTCATCAACTAAAAATGGTGACTGGAGTAAAGTTAGTGATATAATTCAACAACCATATGCCATCACTTCAAAAACTACCACTAGTAAACGTTGAACAATATCTGCAAGACCACGGCATTGTTTTTCGGTTGCATGAACATCCGGCAGTATTCACTTGCGCCGAGGCGGCCGAACATTGCCGCGCCGTTCCCGGATTATCCTGTAAAAGTTTGCTGCTGCGTGACAATAAAAGTCGGCGCTATTTTTTAATTGTACTGCCGGCAGCTAACAAAGCTGACTTAAAAAAAATTAGCGAGCTGGTTAGCGAGAAAAATAATCTTACTTTTGCGCGACCGGAAGAACTTCTTAAATTATTAGGAGTTGAGCCCGGCGCGGTTTCCCCGTTTGGTTTACTGAATGATGTTGAGCACATAGTTGAAGGGCTGGTTGATAAAGCTGTTTATGAAGCCGACATTGTAAGTTTTCACCCGAATCGGAATACCGCTTCGCTGGAATTGACCAGTGCCATGTTCCATAAATATCTACAATCTCTTGAGCACAAAATAACCATCTGCGATTTGTGATTGGGTAGTGTGTAGTGATTGTGGATAATTATTTGACGCGATCCGCCACTCCTGCTAGGTTGGTATTAAGAGCGCAACCTAATCACTGGTGGCGTTTTTTTATGACTACAATACAACGATGGTTCTTTATATTCTGGGTTATTTTGGTTGGTTTTGCGCTACTGCCAGATAAAGCGGTTAAGGCGTGTGATGAAACCATCTCAGACAATAATCCCGACGGTTCAACTATTCCAACCGAAGTGCCTATTAACTATTCTTCGGCAATCGTTATAACCGAGGCACTGCCGAACCCTAGCACAACTGAAGAAAACGATGAATTTATCGAACTATATAATCAATCAGCCGACGCTGTTGATTTAACCGATTGGCAATTATCAGATGGAACTTCCTCCACCTTCACTTTAAGTGGAACACTGGCTGGCAATTCTTATCTTGCCTTTTATCGATCAGACACTAGCTTAGCGCTCAACAATTCCGGCGATATCGTGGAACTGTTTCAACCCGACGGCAATTTGCTTTATAGTGTTGAATATACCGAATCAGCCGACGATGATGTTAGCTATGCTTTAACCAACGCTGATGAATGGTTTTGGACGATCACGCCAACACCCGGAACAGCCAATAGTATTACCACGGCCGAGGATACTTCAAATAATGACACTGATAGTGAATCAACTTCTAACGAAGAAGGGTCGAATGATGCCATAAAAGAAACTGACAAACAAGCTGATGACAGTGCGCCAAGTTATCAATTATCAGATGATATTTTTCTGTCAGAAGTACTGCCAGATCCAGTAGGTAGTGATGCTACTGATGAATGGATTGAATTGGTAAATACTGGCACAGAAACAGTTAAGCTGGAAGGTTGGGAAATGGTGGTTGGATCAGATAGTTATACTTTGACAGCAGAAGCTAAAATTGCCGAAGATGAATATTGGTTGCTACCTATCACGACTAGTGGTTTATCTTTGAATAATGGTGGTGAAGCTGTTCAATTAATTGATCCACTTGGTGAACAAATGGACAGTGTTACTTATAGTGAAGCACCGAACGGATCATCTAATAACCGCGTGGTAGACGGCTGGGAGTGGAGCACAACACCAACTCCAGCAGCGGCTAATGTTATCACCAAGGCAACAACGACAGCAGAAGATGACGCAACCACATCAACCGCCGAAGACGCAGACAGCACAACAGCGCCCCCGAGTGATGAATCATCCTCCACAACAAACGACGGCGTAATCAGCGTGGCCGACGCCAAAGCGCTAGCTAGTGGCGAAGAAGTGCTGGTGCAGGGCATAGTATCCGTGCAGCCAGTTACCTTCAGCACCACCTATTTTTACATGCAAGATGAAAGCGGCGGCATTCAAATTTACTCCACCAGCAGGGAATTTCCGACATTACAAATTGGCGATGAAGTGCAAGTAACTGCTACTACCTCAACCAGTAACGGTGAAGAGCGCTTAACTGTTGATACGGCAGACGATATAGTAGTTAACATATCGGGCAGTGTCTTAACGCCGATAGATTTAACAACCACTGCCGCAGCAGCCGTTGACAGCCAACACTATGCTCGTCTTGTTACTATTCAAGGAACTATTGCTTCAATCTCCGGCAGCACCGTGCAACTGGATAACGACTGGCAAGTGTACCTTAAACGTGGCACCGATATCAGCGCCAGTCAACTAACTAAAGGCGCTATCATGGCTATTACCGGTATCTTAATCGGCACGACCGACGGCATTCAAGTTTGGCCACGGTCAGCGAGTGATTTGGAATTGGTTTATGAAATTACCGCGGCAACAGGAACCGCAACTAATAACGCCGCCAAGTCAACTTCCAGCAACGACACAACTAC
>CAYMXY010000007.1:8238-10003 GCA_964394525.1 uncultured Gammaproteobacteria bacterium
GCGCGACTATTGGCCGTGGCTGGCAGCCGCCGCCGGTTTTAGTCTGATTCTGTTGTTGCGGTTTGCTTGGCTAAATACTCGGATACGTAATTGGTGCGCTGCGCGGGTACATGCTCTGGTAAAGCGATTCGGTCATTTCGTTGGGTTAGAAAAAAATACCACGGACTCAAGTGCCCCGAACCAATATCATGAATCACGTCTTTCGGATAAAACACCCGCCGCAACAACTGCTCAAGATCCTCCTTATGCAGCAAAGTGTGCTCCAGTTCTTCAGCCACCGACAATAATTGGCGGCGTTCCTGATCTGACAACCAACCATTAGCAAAATATTCATCCACTTGTTTAACGAAATCTTGCAGATAAGTTTTACGCGTGGCCTCGTCAATCGCCTTAAAATTTTCATTGTAAAGCCGCAGGCCAAAAAAAAGATCAAACAGATTATATTGACCGGTGCGGTATTCGTGGATGTGAATTTTTGGATGATAGCGCGGCCGCTTATGAATTACTGCTCCTTCACGCAGTAACAAATAGCCGGTTGGCTTTAATAATTCATGCAGATGGTCAAGTAGTTTACTTTGTTGTTCTTGAGATAATGCAGTGAGCGCTCCATCACCGATGATTACGTCAAACGATTGGTGTGGTAAATCCATTGTCACCCAATCAGCCATCACGATTTGTTCGTTGGGATGATTTTGATAGTGCATCTGTTTAGTTTTTGTCTCAAGCGCGGCTGGGTCGCGATCAACCGTGGTTAGTTTGTGACCGTATGATAAAACTATGTCGCGTAATTCCGGAGTGGCGCCCAATACCAAAGCATTAATATTCTCGGTGCCTTCGACCGAGCGATTATAAAGATCGTGGAAACGTTCAAGTGTTTCTTCCGATACGGCCGGCGCGTCCACTTTGCCATAGCGAGGTGTTTGATGAAGAGGCTGAGCTTTGGCAGGATCAAACATATTAATATTATACTCGGCGATAGTGAGCTGGACAAGAGCCGAATTTTTTGATATACTTTCTTTAGTTAAAGGTTCACAAAAATAAAAACAAAAAACTATGTCTATCCAATATGCTGTAGTGCATCTGCAGCTCGGCGGCGATCCAATCTATTTGGGAATTGCTCATCGTTCATGGTTTGATTGGTTGTGGCATTGGTTGAAAAACGGTTAGTTAGAGATATTGTGTAAAACTCGCAGCTAGTTGGGCTCAAAGATGCTATACTCTGGTCATGTCAAAACGTGAACCAGTGATAATGATTGTGGATGCGCATGCGCTGATCCATCGCGCTTGGCATGCTTTGCCGCCATTGAGCACTAAGGACGGTACCGTTGTTAATGCCGTGTATGGTTTTTTAACAATTATTTTTAAGGCGCTCAAGCAACTCCGGCCAACGCATTTAGCAGTTACTTTTGATGCTCCGGGACCCACTTTTCGTCATCGTCAGTTCGCGGCTTATAAAGCCACTCGGGAAAAACAGCCCGATGAGCTCTACCAGCAAATTCCGATTGTCAAAGAATTTGTAGCAGCACTCGGCTGGACCGCTTTTGAAAAAACCGGTTATGAAGCGGATGACATTATTGGCACCTTAACACACCATCTACCCACTACGGCCATGAAATATATTGTGACCGGTGATTTGGATACGGTACAACTGGTTGATCCGCATACTATAGTTCTGGCGATGCGTCAGGGCATGAGCGACACCAAACTTTATGATGAAGTGGCGGTACGCGAGCGGTTTGGTGGTTTGCTGCCGGAACAAATTGTT
>CAYMXY010000007.1:10122-15685 GCA_964394525.1 uncultured Gammaproteobacteria bacterium
GTTGATTACAAAGCCTTGTGTGGCGATAGTTCAGATAACATTCCCGGCGTGACCGGTGTCGGACCAAAAACTGCTGCTCAATTATTAGGCAAATATCATACAGTTGAACAAGTATTAGCGCACGCTGATGAACAACCGGCTGCCTTGCAGCAAAAATTAATTAGCCAAAAAGAGGCTGCCTTACTTTCAAAACAACTTGCTCAAATTGATAAACAAGTGCCGTTTGAAATTTCATTATCAATTTTGGAGATCAAACCATACGATCAAGCAAAACTGATTTCTCTGTTGCAAAAATATGAATTCAAGTCACTGTTAAAATCTATCCAAACGCTGCCGCAATCAATCACCATCACAGCAACCAACGCCGGCACAGAAACTACAAAGACAGCCACTTCTGATTGTTTAGCCAACGGCGGTTATATTTTGATAGATTCGCAGTCACAAGCTGCCAATTTAGCCAACCAACTGGCGCAGCAAGCCAGCTTTGCCATAGATACAGAAACAACCAGCTTAAATCCGCTGGACGCCGAGTTGGTTGGCGTTAGTTTATGTTGGTCAACTGGGCAGGCCTATTTTATTCAGGCTAAATATATTTCTCCATTTTTGAAAATTTTTACTAACCCTTTAATAAAAAAAATTGGGCACAACCTCAAATTTGATTATCAAATTTTAAAAACTTCCGTTGGTGTAGAGCTGGCCGGATTGACCGCCGACACTATGTTAGCTTCATATGTGCTCAATTCCAGCAGCCGCAGTCATAGTCTGGATCAATTAGCCTTTACTGAATTTGGTTATCAAATGATGTCTTATGAAATGTTGGTGGGTAAAGGTAAAGACGCCAAACCAATTACCACTGTGCCGCCGCGCTTGCTGGCTTTTTATGCGGCCGAGGACGCCGATTATACTTGGCGGCTATATGAAACATTTTTACCGCAGCTCAAGCAGCAACAATTAACCACTGTGTTTGAATTGGAAGTGGCCTTGATTCCGGTATTGGCAGCAATGGAGTTAGCGGGCGTTTGTCTTGATCAAGAACATTTTGCTAGTTTGGAAAAAAGATTGGCGCATGACATCATTCGGCTGGAAAAAAATATTTACAGTGCCGCCGGTATGGAATTTAATATCGCCTCACCCAAGCAACTAAAAACGGTGCTGTTTGATAAATTAAAAATCACGACGGCGGGCTTGGCAAAAACTAAAACCGGCGTTTCCACCGCGGCCAGCGAATTGGAAAAGATGCGTGGGTTGCATCCTATAATTGATTTAATCAGCGAATATCGCGTCATCGCTAAATTGCAATCCACTTATGTAACGGCTTTACCAAAACAGGTTCATCCCAAAACTAAACGACTTCATACTAGTTATCAGCAAACTATCGCCGCAACCGGCCGGCTAAGTTCCACCGATCCCAATTTACAAAATATTCCTATCCGCACGCCGTTAGGGCAAGAAATTCGCAAAGGCTTTATCGCTGCACCTAACAAATTACTGGCGTCGCTCGATTATTCACAAATTGAACTGCGGATCATGGCGCATTTGGCTAATGACGCAGACTTCATAACCTGTTTTCAGCGTGGTGCTGATATCCACACACAAACCGCCGCCGAATTACAAGGCGTTCCGGACGCCGCAGTTACTAAAGCAATGCGCCGAGCTGCCAAGTCTATCAATTTCGGAATTATTTACGGTATGGGCGCATCTGGTTTAGCGCGCGACGCGGGTATAAGTATAACCGAAGCGCGCGCTTATCTTGATCAATACTTCGCGCTGCATCCAGCTATTGCCGAATATGTCGCTGCCACCAAAACAGCGGCTAAAAAACAAGGTTATGTTACTACTCTGTTTGGCCGTCGTCGCTACCTGCCAGAAATTAATTCCGGTATTCAAGCGGTGCGCGCAGCCGCTGAACGCGCTGCCATCAATCATCCGGCCCAAGGTACCGCCGCGGACATTATGAAATTGGCGATGATTGCTGTGGCACAAGCCATCACCGCCGGCAAAATTACGGCAACAATGTTATTGCAAGTGCACGATGAATTGGTTTTTGAAATTCCGGAACGGCTGGCAGCGGCTGAAGCCAAAAAAATTCAACAAATTATGGAACAAATTTATACTCTAAAAGTGCCACTGGTAGTGGATATTGGCGTTGGAAAAAATTGGAATGATCTAGAAATAATTTACTAACTCGGCGACTGAGCCAACGCTGATAACGCAAAAAATGTGCAATTCTAAGCGGCGGCAGCGATATTTGCTGGCTCGCTTTCAGTAGAAGCTGAGGTTGGTGAAGGGGCTAGTTCAACAATTTCACCATCACGTAAAATGAACGTACCGGAAGCCTTAGCTGCGGTTTTTATTTCATGGGGAGCATTTTTTAACCCAACGGTATAAACCGTGCCTTCTTTTACTTTATTTACATTTGTAACTTTCTTAACTTTTAACTTTCCATCTGGTAATTGTTCCCATAATATGTATCCGCCGCCAACTTGCATCGCTCGCGGATCTTCTGTCCAGGAAGTGTCGGCGCCTAAGGAACGGCCATACTCTCGGCCTTGTTCCCGTAACTGATTAGCTTGAGCTAAATAAGTATCAGTTTCACCTAACGCTCTTTTGGCTTCCAATGTTAAACGTAAACCTCGCCGTAAGTCTTCCGGCATGTCGCCTAATTTTGCTCGGTATTGTTGACCTACTGGTATAGTGGTATCACCAACTACATTAACAACCCGCCAGCTTTGAACATTATGGCCAGAAGCATCATTCACGGCTACAATCCGCAAACCCACAAAATTACCATCCTTTGTTTGCGCAATAAATCCACCATCGCTGTTGGTAACATTAAAAACATGTATATCATCTGGTAACCTGCCAAACGCTCTTTGAAAAATGCTTCTTCGTTTTTCTATAGCCTTTTGAGTTTCTGCGCTATCATATCTGCTCACTATTTCTGCTGTCTTGTCGCCACTATAAGGAGCTCGATTACGTTCATTCATATTATTTATTTTTTAATTAATAATCTTCATAAGAATAGCAAAAAAAATGATAAATGTCAACTTTTTTTGTTACGACTAGCTGTTAATGTAGTTAAACCATACTTATGGACATATTCCCTATTCTCCTACTATACTAGGTGCATGTTAATTGTATTGCATGGTCAAGATAGTTTTCAACTTCATGAACGTTTTGGCGTTTTGCGTCGTGCCTTTGTTGCTAAATACGATCCAAATGAATTGAATGTCATAAACCTTGATCTGGCCAGTTTAACTCCAGAAACATTGCATCAACATTTGAGTTTGCAAGGATTATTTAGCGCCAAACGTTTTATTGGTATCCGCGGCTTTGAAAAAATAACTAGCTCGCTCGCTAACCAGTTACAAAACGATTTGACGATGCTGCCAGCGGACAGCATTGTAGTGTGTTGTATTCCGAAGCTGGAAGATCTACCGAAGGAACTCCAACAAATAATCAAACAAAACGCCAAGCTGGAAACCTTTGCTGAAATGAATAATAAGGAAGTGGAGCGTTGGTTACGCCAGCGACTGGCGGCTGGGCACGTCACCATTTCAGCCGCCGCTTTCACCGAACTGGCCATGGCGGTAGGCAAAGATCTCTGGCTGGCAAATAATCTTATCAACCAGTTGCAAGCGCTTCATTCACCTATTACACCTGCCATGGTGCAACAATATGTTCGCTCGCCGCTAGACGAAAATATTTTTCATTTTACAGACGCAATCGCCACAAAAAATACGGCGCAAGCTATTCGGCTGCTCCATGAACAAATTACCGTCGGCGCCAATCCGTTTTATCTTTTAACCATGTTGGCGCGGCAGATGGAATTACTGCTGCAAGCCAAAGCGTCGCCCACCGACTTGACCGGTCATCCCTATGTTGTGCAAAAAACTAAACAGCATGCTAAACGCTTTTCTCTGGAGCAACTGAAACAACTCTATCTTGAGCTAGTCAAACTGGATTGGCAATTTAAACAAACCAACTACGAGCCGCTGGTGTTGCTTGATCGTTGGGTAATTAAGGCCACTGGCACCGCGACCATCGCGGGTGCCACTTCGTAATTATTTTTTAGCGAAGTTGAGGCGTTTCATTAACCGTGCCTTTTTGCGCGCGCCGGTATTGGGATGCAAGGTGCCTTTTTGTACAGCTTTATCAATGGCTTGATAGGCGCGTTTTGCTTTTACCGCGGCCTCGGCTTCATTATTAACAATCGCTTGCAATGCAGCTTTCACTACTTCATGAATAGTCCGCTTGCGTTGGCGATTGCGTTCGGTGCGTTTAGCGGTTTGGCGCACGGCCTTATAGGCAGTAGCTTTTGTTGGCATGTGGCAGAGTATAGCAATGCCGGTAGATCTTGGCAAGCAACGGCAACGTCTTCGCATTTTGCTAGTTTTCGGTTTCACGTTCATGCTATACTAATATTAACAATGCCGCTCTCTCGCACCCAAACTAATCATCTACCCAAAGACAGCGTTGGCCACATTATGACTGATCGTGTGCCGGTTGTTACTCCAACACAAACAGTGGCTTCAGTTCGCCAACTGCTGCGTGATCGAGTTGATCAATTTGATTCCGTCAATTATCTTTATTGTCTTGACCAAAACCGTAAACTGCTCGGTGTTATTTCCATTAAAGAGCTTTTGGCGCAAACTGACCAAACCACGATGCGCGATTGTATGAATACTCAACTGGTAACGGTTCGGCCACATACTCATCAAGAACACATGATGTATCTGGCGCTAAAACATAATCTTAAAGCCATGCCGGTAGTGGATGAGCAACATCATTGGTTAGGCACGGTCACTAACGATCAACTGATGAAAATAATCTACGAGGAAGCTCATGAAGATATGCTCCATCTGGCTGGTTTGCACCATGCGCAGGCGGCTTTTGACAATATCCAAACACTGTCGTTGTGGCAGGCGCTGCGTCATCGCTTGCCTTGGTTGCTGATAGGTGTTAGCGGCGGCTTGGTCGCGGCTGGTATTATTGGAGTATTTGAAAAAACTTTAACGCAGCATGTGGTGTTGGCGGCTTTTATTCCGCTGGTGGTATATGTGGCTGATGCCGTTGGCACACAAATGGAGGCATATATTATCCGTGATTTAGCTACCACCGACCAGCTGAAATTTTTTCGTTATTTTATGAAACAGCTTGGGGTAATTTTTTGGATTGGGTTGATTGCTAGTGCGCTGGTTTTTATTGTTAGTTGGCTGTGGTATCGAGAACCAAAAATTAGCGGCGTCATCTCGCTCACACTAATCGTTGCAATTGTTTCATCCGTTTTTACCGGTTTAGTGATTCCATATTTATTTAGTCGCCTGAAATTCGATCCAGCTAATGCCAGTGGCCCAGTTGCTACCATCTTGCAAGACATCATTAGCGTGGTTGTTTATTTTGCCATTGCGCAATTACTCTTATTTTAATCTTCAAAGCAAACTGGATTTATAACGTTCCGGTTGATAGGCTGGCAAACGAATAACCTTAATATTCGGTAATGGCGCTACAAAGTTTGGCGCTTGATCATATCCTAAACAAATTATCTCTGGCTGCACCGCCA
>CAYMXY010000007.1:15695-24427 GCA_964394525.1 uncultured Gammaproteobacteria bacterium
TTTTTGTTGATAATCGGCCAAGCCAAGATAAGCGGTAGTTACCGCTGGTTCGGCCATCACGCGCTGCAAACGTTGTTGTTCATTATCGTGCGGCCAATGCCCTTTCACGGCCAACACATTATGGTCACGCGCTACTATCACTATTAACCGATCGCCAAACTGACGAGCGTTCTTCAAAAAAAAGTGATGGCCTTGGTGAAATTTATCAAAGGTACCGAAAGCTAATACGGTAGTTGGCTTGGCCGTTTTCGGATTCACATGACTTGACAGTTCAGGCATAGTTTTTATAATACATCTCTTGATATATAATAAAGATGAAACGAAATTTCAAACGGTTCTGGAAGCTTGGCCGCGAAGAATTTAACACCCAATACTTTGACATCACCGCCAATGGTGAATTGATGTTACAGGAAGGCAATTACCAATACAACCTCGCCAAACTGGCCAAACAATATGGTACCAGTTTAGAAGTAATGTTCCCATTCATTGTCGAAACGCGTCTGCGTCAGTTAACTGATATTTTTAATGCTTATATCAAATTAAACGACTACCGGGGAAAATTCTTTTACCATTACCCTATGAAGGTGAATCAGCACAAACAATATGTGCTGTCGGTTGTTTCGGAAGGGGCTAATCTGGAAACGTCGTCGCCGAATGAATTGTGGATCGTCAAACGTTTATGGGAGCAAGGCCGCTTCAGTTCCAAAATCCGGGTGTTGTGCAATGGGCCAAAGACTGATCGTTATATCAATTTAATTGACGAACTCAATGACAAGGGGCTAACGATTACGCCGATCATTGAACATCAAGAAGAGTTGCAGGCTTTCCGAAAATATAATCATGATGTCGGTATTCGCGTCAATTTGAATATTAAAATCAAATCGCATTGGGATAAACGATTCAATTTTTTTGGCTTTCCGGAAGATGAAATATTACGATTACAAAAAATTAACAACCTTGGTGTTTTAAGTTATCACATTTCCAGTCAAATTGAACGTTTAGATGGCTTAATCGAGCCGGTACGTCGCGCCTTCATGCTCTATGCTAAATTACGCCAAAAAAATCCTCGGCTCGATACTATCAACATTGGTGGAGGTGGAGCTGTGCCTTACGTAAAAAAACCAATTTATACTGTCAAAGCGGCCGTTCATCGCATTGTTAAAACTTGCAAACAGTTAAGCCTTAAATTAAATGTGAAAGAACCGAATATCATTTGCGAATGGGGTCGCTATGTCGTAGCTCCAGCGCAAATCACCATTTTCAAAGTACTCAACTCTAAAGACATTGAAAACGGCAGTCAGCGCCGATGGTATATTGTGGATGGTTCATTTATTAATGATCTGCCTGACACTTGGACGATCCATCAACAATGGCATATGATCCCGGCTAATAACATGACCAGTCGCACTAATGAGCGCACTTGGCTGGCTGGTTTGTCTTGCGACAGCGATGATAAATACACTGCCGCCGGCAGTTATATTTTGCTGCCAAAACTACGCGACGATGCCGAACAATATATTGCCGTGTTTGATACCGGCGCCTATCAAGATTCATTAGCGGCCAAACACTGCTTACTATCCGGTCCTACTAAAATAATCGCTCATAATGGAGAAATAGTCGTGACCCAAAAACGGGAAAGCCCGGAAGATATTGGTAAACAGTTTGGTTGGTAATATGATTCATTATCCGGTTAAATCGCAAGCAACATTTCTGGGCACACCGGCGCCGTCGTGGCCGAAAGCCAAAGTCGCCTTGTTGCCGATTCCTTATGATGCCACTACTTCGTATCAAAGCGGCGCTCGGTTTGGACCGGAAGCGATGCTGGCTGCGTCCAATCAATTAGAATTGTTTGATGAAGAACTAAATTGCGAACCAGCGGCGCGCTTAGCTGTTTATACTCTACCGCCGCTTGAACCTCGCTTAGATAGTCCGCGGGCGATGATCGACTTGGTGCGTGATACCGTTAAGAAAATTGTGGTTGAAAAGAAATTCCCGTTGTTAGTCGGCGGCGAACATTCATTGACTTTAGGCGCGGTAGAAGCACTTTATCAAAATAAGACTAAGGATTTTTCTATCCTCCATTGTGATGCCCATATGGATTTTCGGAATGAATTTGAAGGCACTCGTTTTAACCATGCTTGTGTCATGCGCCGTAGCGCTGAACTTGTGCCGGTGACTTCAGTTGGAATTCGTAGTGTCGCCATCGAAGATCGGCAAGAAGCTAGCGCTCAGGATCATCGTAATATTTTTTATGCGCCGGCTGTACCGCTGAAACAAATTTTGAAAACGTTGCGAAAAAAAGTGTATATCACGATCGATGTTGATGTATTTGATCCGGGCATTATGCCCTCAACCGGAACGCCGCAACCCGGAGGATTATCTTGGTTTGACATCCTTAGTCTGCTTCGAGCCGTCACGCGACAGCATCAGGTGATTGGCGCCGATGTGATGGAATTTATGCCAATTGGCGGACTGCGCGCGCCTGATTTCTTAGTAGCAAAATTGGTTTACAAGTTGTTAAGTTATTGCTTTTATAAATAAAATTTAACGTGGTTTACGTTGGTTGCTGTTAAGCGACGACGCAGTTAGCCTAATGTTTTAATTGTTTAATTTCATCGCGTAACCTAGCTGCCTCTTCAAACCGTAGGTCTTGCGCAGCTAGTTTCATTTTTTCCTCCAGTTCATTGATATACCAACGCAAATCAACCGGACCGCCTTTGGCAGCGGCCGCAGCCACGGCAGCAGCCGACCATTCACCGATAGCCGCATCTTCTTCCGACAGCTTTTGACCAGCTAAACGATCATCGCGCACTTTTTTTATAATGCGTTGCGGCACAATGTTATGTTCACGATTATAGTTTTCCTGAATAATTCGCCGGCGGTTAGTTTCAGCAATGGCAGTACGCATGGCCGTGGTCATTTGATCGGCGTACATTATTACCATACCTTCATCATGACGCGCTGCTCGTCCGACAGTCTGAATTAAAGCAGTCCGGCTGCGCAAAAACCCTTCTTTGTCTGCATCCAAAATCACCACTAAAGATACCTCTGGTAAATCCAAACCTTCGCGCAACAAATTTATCCCGACTAGCACATCAAATACACCCAAGCGTAGATCTCGCAAAATCTCCAACCGTTCCAACGTGTCCACCTCGGAATGAAGATATTGCACCGCTATCCCTTGTTCCTGCAGATACTCCGTTAATTCTTCGGCTAATCGCTTGGTTAAAGTTGTCACCAAAACACGCTGCTGTTTGGCCACTCGAACGGCAATTTCGGTTAAAACATCATCAATTTGACCGCGGGTTGAACGCACGCTAATGAGCGGATCCAATAAACCGGTCGGCCGGATAAGTTGTTCCACCACGATGGTTGATTGTTGCAATTCATATTCGCTAGGTGTGGCCGAAACGTAAATTACCTGATTAATTCGTTTAACAAATTCATCAAATTGAAGCGGCCGGTTGTCTAAAGCGGCGCGTAAACGAAAACCATAATCAACTAAAGTTTGTTTTCGCGCACGATCGCCTTTATACATACCGGAAATTTGCGGCAAAGTCATATGCGATTCATCAATAATCATCAAATAGTCCTTGGGAAAATACTCTAGCAGCGTATACGGCGGCTCACCGATTACCCGCCGGTCAAAATAACGCGAATAGTTTTCAATCCCATTGACATAACTGGTGGTGCGCAACATTTCCAAATCATGGTGCGTACGTTGTTCCAAACGATAAGCCTCTAATGGCTTGCCCGTTTGCTTCAAGGCAGCCACTTCAACACCGGCATCATGTTCAATTTCAGCAAATACTTTTTCACGGTCAGCTAACGGCGCCACGTAATGCGTCGCTGGGTAAATTGCAATTTCTGACAAACGTCGCGTCACTTGATTATTCAGCACGTTAAATTCCTCAATCCTCTCTAGTTCATCACCAAAACAACGTAACCGCACCGCCAGCCGATCTGCCATCGCCGGAAAAATTTCAACCACCTCGCCCTTAACACGAAACGTCCCGCGCTTAAATGCCACGTCGTTGCGTTCATATTGCATGGCCACTAATTGAGCCAACAACGACCGGCGCGGATATTTCTGACCGGTGGTGAGCGTGATGCTGAATGATTGATAAACTGCCGGCGACCCTAAACCATAAATACAGGAAACGGACGCCACAATAATCACATCACGCCGTGACAGTAATGCCTGTGTGGCAGCATGACGCAACCGGCTAATTTCTTCATTCAGTGCGGTGGTTTTTTCAATATAGGTGTCGGTGCGTGGAATATAACTTTCTGGCTGATAGTAATCGTAAAATGAAACGAAATAATGCACCGCGTTGTCTGGAAAAAATTCTCGAAATTCGGAGGCGAGTTGCGCCGCCAAGGTTTTATTGTGCGAAATTACCAAAGTCGGTCGCTGTTCGGCTGCAATGCAATTGGCCATGGTGAAAGTTTTGCCGGAACCGGTGACACCAAGCAAAGTTTGACCGCGGTTGCCGGCGCGCAAGCTTTGTAACAATCGTTCGATTGCCTGCGGCTGATCGCCGGTCGGCACAAAAGGCGCAGCCAAAGTAAATTTGGTCGAAACAGCACTGGTATCCTTCATGCTGGGTGATGCCAGTACCGCTGTTCCAACAACGACACAATTTCTTTGCGGTGAACAGCGCTGGCTTTAATCAGTTGCTGCGGTGTTAAAATTGACCGCAAAAATTCCAAACTAATTGATTCCGGATTAAGCACGAACGTGGCGCCACCATCATAAAACTTTTTAATGTCGTCAAGATAATGAGCCGTCACTACCACTTCTGCCCGTATCTGAAAATGTTTCAGATATTGCAATAAACTTAAATTTGATTCTGGGTAGGGCACAATGGAAATTATCAGCTTGGCTTTTTGGATAGCTGCTTCCTGTAAAATATCAACGTCACGCATATCTCTATGCCTTTTTTCCTTAATGAGGCGATGACATCTGGATTATAATCTACCACCACAATCTTTTCGGCCGCGGCTTTTAACTGATGAACTATTTTATTAACGGTCGGGTAGTAACCAAAAAAAATAATATGTTTATCTAAATCAGTCGGCAAGGTATGTGATAAAGTGATGTGCGGCTTGGGCAAAGGTAAGCGTTCGAGCCACGGCTTCAACCAACGGTAAACGGTTTCATTATAAGTGATGCCGTAAGTGGAAATAACTATACTCACAAAACCAATCACGGCGATCATGGCCACCAGATCCTGACTGATAAAATTATAGTGCAAGCCGCGCTGCGCCAAGATGAAAGAAAATTCGCTGATCTGCCCCATCGTTAAACCGGTAAACAAAGCGGTGCGTGGTTGATGGCCAAGTAAACGCAATATCACATACACAATCAAAGGGTTACCGATAATGACAAACAACGACAAAATCAATGCGCTCCACAATTGTTGCGCTGGAAAATTAAGGATCAGTTGACTGCCAAGAAAAGTGAAAAATATCACAATAAAAAAATCTCGCAATGACCGGATGCGCGCCGAAATTTCAAAATTATAATCCAGACCGCCAATAGCCAGGCCGGCAAAATAAACGCTGATGGCCATGGGAAAATTTATTAAGGCTGCAACCGCGGCAAATAAAATACACCAAGCAATGCTCCATAAAAAAAGCAATTCCTGTGATCGGCCCACAAAGAAAAAAATTCGGCGAAATAAATATCGCGCCAAAATATATGCGGCCGCGCCCAGACCAATCGCTTTTAATCCCATGCCAAGCAACGTTGCCCAAGGAATGCCTAAATTATTTGATTCACCAAAACTCTCCACCAGCAGCATGGCGATAATCGCCACAAAATCTTGCAACAATAATATGGTTACGGCGATCCGGCCATAAAGCGATTCAAGTTGCCGCTTTTCACTTAATAGTTTCAACACAATGATGGTACTTGATAAGGTGAGGGTAATGGCAATAAACCATGACTCAATCAATGAAAAACCAAGCAGCCAAGCCACGCTGCCGCCGATTAAACCAGTAAAAACAATTTGTCCAACACCGGTAAATAAGGTGGGTCGGTCAAGATGTTTGAATTTACGCCAATCCAGTTCAATACCAACAATGTACAACATTAAGGCTAGGCCAAAAGTTGACAACACATCTATCAATTCGGTGGAACGAATAACGTTAAACCCAAGCGGCCCCAAAACTATACCCGCCACAATAAAAGCAAGAATGATTGGTTGCTTCAACGCGCGCGCCACCAACGCCAAAGCTGTGCTGGTAATAATAATCGCGCTGAGCTCAAAAAAAATTGATTCCATCTCTGGGCTCATTATAGAAGAAGCTAACGCCCTTAAGCAAGCCGAGCGGGTGTGCTACAATAATGTTTATGATTGCTCAACTGACTGGCATAATTGCGCGCCTGCATCCTGTTAAACGTTTTTTAGTGATAAATGTGCATGATGTTGGTTATAAAGTTTATCTGCCGCTGCGGTGGTGTGAACAACTTAAGGTGGGGGAGAAAATCACAGTTCATACTTATCATCATATCCGTGAAGATACGGCTGATCTGTTTGGTTTCAGTATTCTAGCCGAGGTTGAATTATTTGAACAACTAATTGGCGTGGCTGGTGTTGGGCCGAAAGCGGCTCTGGCTTTGCTGTCTCAATTCTCCGGCGAGGAACTGCGCGCCGCCATTATTCATGGCGATATTGTTTTGCTTACACAAACTCCCGGCATCGGCAAAAAAATTGCTGAACGATTGGTGATGGAATTAAAACAAAAATTGCTGACCGGTTCACTAGATGAAGCTTTAACAGACGGCAGCAGCGCCACCGGCGATGTGCTTACCGCCTTACAAAATTTCGGTTATTCACCGGCAGAAATTCGATCTGTCTTACAACAAATTGATCGTACCGCCGAAGTGGATCAGCAAATCAAATCCGCTTTAGCCTACCTCAGCCGACACCATGCCCGCTCCCATTGATTCAAAAACGTGGGACGAATTGGTGCTGGCTGCGGACGGATCATTTCTGCAGTCGTATGCTTGGGGAGAATTTCAACGCCGTTACGGCCGGCCGGTAAAGCGCTGGTGTAGCGCTGCTGGCGCAACGGCTCAAACGCTAGTGCACACTTTACCCGCTGGCCGCACTTATTTATTTACGCCCGGCGGTCCGTTACTAAAAAATAACGGCCCTGTCCACTCCGAGCTAATTGATCAAATTCAAACTCTGGCCACCAAACATCAATCCATTTTTTGGCGCTACGAACGCGGCGGTGAACAATACGGCGGATTACTCCGTTGCAAACGCCCACCGCCATGCTTGCAGCCATGAAACAAAAATGGCGCTATAACATTCATTTAGCGGAACGTAAAAACGTGGAAATCACTACTAGTGTCGCGGTGGCCGATGCGGACCGTTTCTATAAACTATTACAACTAGCAGCCAAACGGCAAGGCATCCGTCTTCACCCGAAAAGCTATTATCAATTAATGATCGACGTTTTAGGGCAGCAACATCATTGTTTGAAACTATATTTTGCATCAGTTGAAGGGCAACCAGCCGCGGCGGCGGCGCTGATTTTTTTTGGAAAAACAGTCACTTATTTGCACGGCGGCAGCGATCACCAATATCGCCAAACCATGGCACCGCATTTGCTACATTGGCAAGCGCTTAACGACGCCTTTAACGCCGGTTATTCAAACTATGATTGGTTCGGCATTTCCGCCGCTTGGCCTAATTTAACTAAGTTTAAGCAAGGGTTTGGCGGTCACAGCTTTCAAACCGATGGCACTTTTGAACTGCCGCTGCATGCTACATGGTATAATACTTATCGCTTCATTAAACAAACCCGCTCATGGATATCGTCATAGCCGCCGCCGGCCAAGGCACTCGCCTGCGCGCCTACACCACCACTATGCCAAAACATATCATCCCAATAAACGGGCGGCCATTTTTGTATTATTTGTTGGACGCGGTGTTTGAGGCGAATTTTCGCCGAGTACTAGTGGTGGGTGGTCATGGTTTTGATCAACTAATTGAAACTATTCATCGTTATCAAACCGATGAAGCAGATCGCATCATATTGGTGAATCAATTTGAAAAAATTGGCCAACAGCGTTATGGCACTGCCTGCCCGGTAATGGCCTGTCGCGATTTAATTCAGGGTGATCGGTTTGTTTACACGATGGGAGATCATCTGATTTCGGCGCGTGATCTGATTCAGATGCAGCAGTCCACGCGCGATCTGCTGGTGGCCGTAACCGAACATCCTGAACCGCAACGCTACGGCGTAGTTGAATACACACCAGAGCGCACCATTGCCCGAATCGTGGAAAAACCAACCCGGCCGTCAAGTTATATAAATGTTGGCTTGTACACGTTATCGCCGGCGGTATTTCCTATCATCGAACAATTGCCGCAATCAACGCGAAATGAATATGAAATGACTGATGTAATAAACCAGTTGGCCGCGGCGGTAAAACCGGGGCAAGCTGTGCGACCGGTACATTTACAAGACCAGTGGCTTGATCTTGGTCGGCCAGAAGATATTGTCGCTTTAGAACGATTTTTAAGCGCCGCTAAAAAAATATGAAACGAGTGGTTACAATTGGTGGCGGTTCCGGACAATCAACTTTACTGCGCTGGTTGAAAAAATATCCGTGTCAGTTAACCGCTTTGGTTTCGATGGTAGATGATGGCGGTTCCAGCGGACGATTACGAGCCGAGCATGGCGTTCTCCCGCCGGGCGATGTGCGGCAA
>CAYMXY010000007.1:24437-25638 GCA_964394525.1 uncultured Gammaproteobacteria bacterium
TTTGGCTGCCATGGCGCGTTGCCGCCAAGAGTGGATTGATTTATTCCAGTATCGTTTTCAAGCTGGCACACTTAAAGGTCACTCGCTTGGTAACTTAATTTTGACCGGACTGGAATTACGCCATGGAGATTTTGTACAAGCCGTGCAGGTGGTTAGTGAATGGTTAGAAATTAAAGGCACGGTGCTGCCAATCACGCTTGACCGAAGCACTTTGTACGCGCGCTTAGCCAATGGCCAAACGATCCGCGGCGAAACAAATATTGATATTCCAAAACATAATCCACGACTGCGTATTAAACAAGTTTTACTGCGGCCACCGGTGCGCGCTCTACCGGAAACACTGCGCGCCATTCAACAAGCCGACACTATTATTTTAACCATCGGCGATTTATACAGCAGTATTTTGCCGAATTTACTAGTTGATGGTATTGCTTCTGCCTTGCGCCGCAGTCACGCTCAAATAATCTACGCTTGCAATCGCGTAACGAAATTGGGTGAAACGCGCGGCTTCTCCGCTTTAGATTATGTTCGCGAAATTGACCGCTATCTTGGCAAGCGTCGCCTCGATCAAATAATAGTTGATAAAACCATCCAATCAGACCATCGCACTCGCCATTTAGTACGCTACGACCGCGCGTCTTTACAACAATATGGAATAAAAGTGGTTGAGGCTAATTTAGTAGCCAGCAATGATCGCCAAACTATCGACGGAAAAAAATTAGCCGCCACCATTGCACGACTATGCGGACTATCATCATAGATCTTGACCACACTTTACTTAATACGACCGCTTTTAAGGCAGCGCTAGCAACCAGTTTAGACATTAGTTCAAGTGCTTGGGCTAAAGCTTATGAACAATTTCTGCACGATAACCATGGTTTGTTTCGACCAGATGTTTTTTTGCAAGGAGCCAGTGCTGACCAGCGCGCCGCTTTTGCCAAAGTTTTGAAAAAGATGCGAATCTTTTTATACGCCGACGCTTTGCCGTTTTTACGCCGGGCGCATCAAGCTGGATTCAGAATAATTTTATTAACTTTTGGCAACGCCAACTGGCAGAAACAAAAAATTAAGGCATTACTTTTGCCAGATTATGTACGACCAATCTACACTTCTACAAAAAAAGTAAATAAACTTGCGGAATATCTTGGGCGTGATACGCTGGTAATAGACGATAAAGCCGAGGAACTGGATGCCATTAAAG
>CAYMXY010000008.1:0-3335 GCA_964394525.1 uncultured Gammaproteobacteria bacterium
CCGTAAAATTGGTTTATAGCCAATTTTATATAGAATAAATCCAAGCACAACAAAATTAAAGAACTGCGCCAGCAATATTTTTAGATCAAGCCCAAGCGCTGAAAACAGTTCCATAATTTTGTTAGACGAACAAGATTAACAATGAAATAACCAATGAATAAATCGCTAGCGATTCGGTAATAGCCATAGCAATTACCATTTTGCTGAAAACACCATCCATAATACTTGGGTTGCGGCCGATGGATTCCATCGTTTGACGCACCATCATCCCTTGAGCAATGGCCGGCACAGCACAGCCTAAAGCGACTGTAGCACCTGCCGTAATGAGTTTGATACTTTCAAGATCCATAACGCTTGTAAAAATTAATAATAATTAATAATTGCCAAATTAATGTAAGGGAATTGCATTAACTAAAGTTCGTTTATTCAACCGCTGCTTCTCTTCCGCTTCGTGAACAGCATGACGACTCTCTTCAACTGCGATATTCAAAAAGAGCAGCACGAGCATTGGAAACAATACCGCCTGAATGGTAGATGTCAAGAGACCTAGTAAAATAAAAGGAAGCGGTGCCAGAAACGGCGCTAATGCCAACATCACTATCATTAGCACCTCTTCCGAAAAAATGTTACCAAATAAACGAAATGACAACGAAATAATCCGAGCAAATTCACCAATAAACTCTAATATTCCAACAAAAAAAGCAATTGGACTGGAAAAATTCAGATATTTTTTCAGATAAATTTTGAAACCAGCAAAGCGAATAATTGTATATTGAGCGAATAAAAACATGGCAATCGCCAAGCTGACCACTAAAGCATAATCAGCCAGTGCCGGCCGGTAAATATGAACACCGTTAAATTTAATTGCCAATAAACCGGGGATAAAATTTGCCATGTTAGCCGTCCAAAAAAATAGAACTAAAGTAGTAAAAATTGGGAAAATGTGCTTAGTGAGTCGTTCGTTGCGGGTTGTATTCTGAACAAAATCATAAGCACCGACAATAGCTGTTTCCAACAGTAACTGCAATTTGCCCGGAACTGTTTTAAGCCGGCGCGTGCCGATAAAAGTTAGAATAATCAAAAATAAACTAACACTATATGCTGCCACCATAGAATTGGTAATCGGCAAAGGACCAAGCTGGAATAATACTTCCGGTTTTAAGCTTACTTCAATGCCGCCCTCATGCTCTTGCTCAATTTCTTGCTCAACACCGGCAGCTTCCTTGGCGGCTGCGCTGACTTGAGTATCTGTAAGGTTAGCGTTTGTCATGTTTCGAAGTGGCGCTGGTTGAAGTGGCGCGTAGATATTTGGTGGTGGTAGTTAAAATTAACAGATTTGACATGATAAAGGCGATAAAAATTCCTCCAATTACGAAGCTGGTTGTTTGGTAAAGCTCAGTCAGATACCAGCCAATGCCTCCAAACAACAGCAGCGGACCAAGAATATTTCCGGTTGTCAACGCCAGTACAGTTACCGTGGGGTATTTCATGGCGGCTATATTCTAATCGAACTATGAAATTGCGTCAATGATTATTTTTGTTGATTGTGGATAATTTTCGGATTATATATATGTCGTGCGTAGAATTGTACAGTCGTATGTTATTTTGCTAAAATATCCGCATGAGCGTGAATACTTTTTTGTCAGCCATCAGTTTGGCAGGAAGCGTTAGTTGGTTTGCCTTTGTTACCGTTTTATTTTATATCGATCCAGCCAGCAGCGGTTTAATTGGGCTGATCGCTTTTTATTGTTCTTTGTTTTTATCATTATTGGCTACATTTACTTTGATTGGCCTTGGCGTTAGGGTTTTACATCAAAAATATCAGAAGCAAACAATTCTTATTTTTCGTCTGTTGTTGCCGGCTTTACGTCAAAGTATTTGGTTGAGTTTGCTAATAATAACCAGTTTTATTTTGTTGGCGGCAAATTTATTTACCATCTGGATGGTGTTATTGCTATTGTTAGGATTGGCATTGCTAGAAGCATTTTTTCTAACTCGCGGTGAGGAGGATCGGTCCGCTCGCCAAATTTCTACTCCAGAAGCATCATGAACGACGAACTAACCGAACTGGCTGGCAGCTATCAGCAAAAAATAGCCACGGCTATCACTCAAGCAGAGGTTGATCAATTGGAACGAGTGTTATTTCACCCCAAAAGTGGGCGATTAACACAATCAATCCACTACCTTAAACAGACGACAGATTTAGCGCAGCGCAAAGCTCAAGGACTAAAATTAAATCAACTTAAAAAAACTTTACAAACGGCGTTGACCAATAAACGTAAAGAATTAGGCCGTGGTGAAGCCAAGCCGACAGTCGATTTAACCTTACCCGGCTTAGTACCAGCAGTTGGCCACTTTCACCCATTGCGGTTAGTTCAAACTGAACTGGTAAATATTTTTCAGTCCATGAATTTTGCGGTGTATGAAGGTAATGAGTTAGAAACCGAGGATTACTGTTTTGAATTTTTGAATATCCCACCAACACATCCGGCACGCGATTTACAAGATACTTTTTATGTTGAGCAAACACGGTCAGATGGTTTGAATGAAGTGTTGCGCACTCATACGTCCAATATGCAGGTGCGTTTAATGCGGCAATACCAACCGCCGCTTAGAATAATTGTACCGGGGCGGGTGTTTCGCAATGAAGCGATAGATGCTGCCCACGAACATACTTTCTATCAACTTGAGGGGTTTGTAGTAGATACAACTGTGTCTATTGGACAACTGGTTTACGTACTGCGACAAATAATGTCGCAAGTGTTACGCCAATCTGTTCAGGTGCGATTGCGGCCGGGTTATTTTCCGTATGTGGAACCGGGTTTTGAGGCCGATTGTTCTTGTACTCAATGCGGCGGTCAAGGTTGTTCAGTTTGCAAACATACCGGCTGGGTAGAAATGCTTGGTTGCGGCATGATTCATCCAAAAGTATTCGCTTCGGCCGGTTACCCAGCTGGTCGTTACAGCGGTTTTGCCTTTGGGCTTGGCATCAATCGTTTAGCAATGATGAGATATCGTTTGCCTGATATTCGTGATTTTATGGGCGGAGATTTACGTTTTTTGGAACAATTTTAGTATGAAATTATCTTGGCGGTGGTTGCAAGATTATATTGAGCTGACAGAATCTCCGGAGGAGTTAGGTAGATTGATAACAGCGCATATTGCTGAAGTTGAACACGTTGACAGGCAAGATGCCAGTTTGCGACAAATCGTGGTGGGGGAGGTGCTAACCGTCCGTCGTCATCCGCAAGCGGACAGATTATTTATTGGACAGTTTGCTGTTGGAGAAGCAAAACCGCGGCAAATTGTTTTTGGTGGGAAAGCTCAACTAAAGC
>CAYMXY010000008.1:3345-6745 GCA_964394525.1 uncultured Gammaproteobacteria bacterium
AAATTGCCGGTAGCGCTGCCGGGCGCTCACGTTGGTTCAATAACAATTGCGGAACGTTCATTGCGCGGTGAAATATCACAAGGCATGTGCTGCCTTAATTCTGAACTAGGTATTTTGGATAAAGCTGAGCAAGTACATTTTTTTGCTGTCAACGTGACCAACGGCACACCGCTAGCTGAGGCGCTTAATCTAACTGATGCAATTATCACAATTGATAATAAAACTCTCACTCATCGGCCCGATTTGTTCTGTCACATTGGCTTTGCGCGAGAATTAAGTGCTTTGCTGCGTCGGCCGCTGCATTTGAAAAAATTATCAACCAAAGCAACTAAAGTTAGTAAGCAATTACCCTATAACGTGCAGTTGCAAACAAAATTATGCCGTCGTTATCTTGGTGCTGCGTTTGATAATATTACCATCGCGCCGTCACCCGATTGGCTGCAGCAACGTTTACAAGCCGTTGGTTTGCGACCAATTAATAATGTGGTCGATATTACCAATTATGTAATGTTGGAATATGGTCAACCATTGCATGCTTTCGATTACGCCAAATTATCTGGTAGCAAAATAAAGGTGCGGCCAGCTCAAGCCGGCGAGCGCCTCCAGGCCTTGGATGAAAAAATATATTCTCTCTCTCCGACACAATTAGTAATTGCTGATGCCGCTAAACCAGTAGCGATCGCTGGCATTATTGGCGGAGCCGAATCTGCTATCAGCCCAAATACTACTTCAATAGCGTTGGAATCAGCTAATTTTGATCCGGTGGTGGTACGGCTAGGCGCTGCCGCCTTGGGTGTACGCACTGACGCCAGCACTCGTCATGAAAAAAATTTACCGGTTATTTACCCGACTTACGGTTTTTGGCGAGCTGCGGAATTGTTACAAAAATATGCCGGCGCTCGGCTAGCTTCGCCCATAGTAGATATTGGCGCCGCTGCCAGTAAGGCTTCAGTAATTAAACTTAATTTATCGTATGTTAATAATCTGACCGGAGTTAATTTTTCAGTAGCGGCAGTTCAACAAACCCTTAAACGATTAGGCTGTACTGTTTTGTCCACTACAATTAAAAAAAATATCTTACAAGTGAAACCACCAGCCTATCGTGGTGATTTAATTTTGCCGGAAGATTTAATTGAAGAAATTGCACGCCTGTTTGGCTATGAAAAAATTTCACCTCAGCCGCTAACTGGTCAGCTTGAACCTCAACCACAGGAAATGGACTGGAAGATTGGTGGACAATTAATCAATCTGTTAGTGGGTGCCGGCGCTAGCGAAGTAATGGGATATTCTTTTTATAGTGAAGCAATGGCGCGTAGTCACAATTTACCAGTGGCTGATCATTTACGTTTACGCAATCCAATGAATCCGGATCAACAGTTATTGCGTCAAACGCAGCAATTAGGTTTACTGCAATTTGCCAAAAGCAATTGGCAACGTGGCTGCCGTAATTTTACGTTGGCGGAATATGGGCATGTTTATTTACCAACAGGTGAAGCCAAAAGAGTTGCATTTTTGACTGTTGGAGAAAACGCTCAAGAGGTGGTGCGCACTGCTAAAGGGTTAGTTGGCTATCTCTTCAAACAAGCCGGCATAGCCGTAGATCTAAAAACGCGCGGCACGACTGAACTTATTTTTGAACATCAACAAACCAAGTTGGCTCAATTACAAACCTACCACGATGAAAAAATTCAAACGGCCTTTGTTGAATTATACTTATCTAAGTTAGTAAATTTCTGGCGCGAAACAATTACTGTTAAAGCGCTGCCACAGTTTCCCGGAATTGCCCTTGATATTTCAATGTCACTGCCAGACACTGTTATTTGGAAAGATATTGAAAACACTATTCGACGGTCCGGTGGAGGCTTAATTACAACCATTGACGTATTTGATCTATATCGCGGCAAAGATATTACTGCCGGCCATCAGGTCATTGGCATTCGTTTTTGGCTGCAAGCGCCGGATCGAACGCTGACTATGGACGAAGCTGAAAAAATCCGTCATAATGTCGTACACGAGTTAACCAACAAATATCAAGCTAAACATCGTTACTAAGTTATGCCAGCCAAGAAAAAGTCAGCCGGAGCCGAGGCGGCCGCAGCCTACGGCGCTCAACAGATACAAGTTCTAGAAGGTCTTGAACCGGTACAGCGACGACCGGGCATGTATATTGGTAATACGGCGCATGCCGGTTTGCACCATCTTATTTGGGAAGTAGTTGATAATGCCATTGATGAAGCCATGGCCGGTTTTTGTACTGAAATCAGAGTTAAATTGCTGCCAGATGGTTATGTTTCTGTAGAAGATAACGGTCGCGGCATTCCGGTAGAAAAGCATCCAGTAACTAAAGTATCTACTCTAGAAACAGTGTTGACTAAACTACATGCTGGCGGCAAGTTCGGTGGTGGAGGTTACAAAGTATCCGGCGGTTTGCATGGTGTGGGTGTGTCGGTCGTCAATGCGCTTGCTCAAGAGTTGATTGCCCAAGTGAAACGTGATGGTAAGTTATATGAACAACGCTTCAAGTTCGGCAGACCAGTTGGAAACGTAAAAGTAGTGGGGAAGTCTGATCAAACCGGCACCATCATCACTTATCGAGCGGCTGATAAAGTATTCACCGTACATGAATATGACTGGAAATATATTATCGACCATTTACGCCAGCAAGCCTATTTAACAAAGGGATTGTTATTGGCGATTGAAGACCAAAGAAACTCCGAACACCCGCAATCATATACTTATTATTTTGAGGGCGGTGTGGCATCGTATTGCCGACATTTGAATCGGCATAAGGAAGTTAAGCAAGAAACTGTTTTTTATGTGGACAAAGACGTAGACAAAATTAAAGTTGAAGTGGCACTCCAATATAATGTGGATTATAACGAACTAGTTTACGGTTTCGCCAATAATATTTATACAGTTGAAGGCGGTATGCATGTACAAGGCTTTCGCACAGCCTTAACAAGAACACTTAATAACTATGCGCGCAAGCACGGGTTTTTGAAAGAAAAAGATCCTAACTTGCAGGGCGAAGATGTGCGCGAAGGCTTAACGGCGGTAATATCTGTAAAATTGGCTGAACCGCAATTTGAAGGTCAAACCAAGGCAAAATTAGGAAACGCAGAAGTGAAACCGGCCGTTGAAACAGTTTTTGGCGATTATTTTGGCGCTTTTTTAGATGAGCATCCGCACGATGCCCGTGAAATTATCGGGAAATGTGTTATTGCACAACAAGCTCGGGAAGCGGCGCGAGCGGCGCGCGATACGGTATTGCGTAAGGGCGCGTTGGAAGGTATTACCTTACCAGGCAAACTGGCAGACTGTTCCACACGTAACGCCGCTGAAAGTGAATTGTATATTGTTGAAGGTGACTCGGCTGGCGGCTCGGCTAAACAGGGGCGGG
>CAYMXY010000008.1:6811-7644 GCA_964394525.1 uncultured Gammaproteobacteria bacterium
AATCAAAAGTTTAATTATCGCCATGGGCACGAACATTGGTGAACAATTTGATGTGACGAAATTACGTTATCAGCGAATTATCATCATGACAGATGCTGATGTTGACGGCGCACACATTCGTACTTTGTTACTAACTTTATTTTTTAGACATTTTCCAGATTTAATTCATCAGGGTCATATTTTTATTGCCCAACCGCCGTTGTATCGGGTTAGTCGCGCCAAGGAAGTACATTACGCTTACAGCGATGCTGAACGAGACAAAATCGTGGCTAAATTTAACCAGAGTCAAAAAATGTTGTCAGCAAAAACTGCCACTGTGAAAGGTAAACCGTCAAAAATAACTACCGCGGTGGCTGCGGAAATAAGCACAGGCGCGACCGCCGCCGAGACGGAAACTGGAGAAACCAGCGAAGTTGGTGTTGGTCAAGTAGTTAGCGGTGTTACGATTCAGCGCTATAAAGGTCTTGGTGAAATGAATCCGGGACAACTGTGGGAAACTACAATGGATCCAGCCACACGTCAAATGCAAAAAGTAACCATTGAAGATGCTGAAAAAGCCGACGAAATTTTTGATATTTTGATGGGCAGTGAGGTTTCGCCGCGTAAACGGTTTATACAAACCAAAGCCAAAAGTGTTACCAATTTGGATATCTAAATATTTGGGGTCACCTGCCACAGCTGTTGACACCGCCAAGTGGTATAATGTATATTAGCTTCTGGCCTAAGGGCTTTTTTAATATCCACTAAAAAATATGTCATTTTCATTATCAGGTTATCTAAAAAATTCATATACCGAACTAAAGCGTGTTACTTGGCCCACCCGGCAAGAAGCC
>CAYMXY010000008.1:7695-21430 GCA_964394525.1 uncultured Gammaproteobacteria bacterium
AGTACGGGGATTGTGATTATTTTTAGCATATTGGTGGCTGGCTGGCTTGGTTTGCTTGATTATCTTTTTTCGTTAGGTCTAAATTATTTAGTAAATCGTTTGTCAGCTTAACTTATGCCTAAACAAACCGCTGCTTTAGGACGACGCTGGTATGTACTTCATACTTATTCAGGGTATGAAGAAAATGTGGCTGATAATCTGCGCCAGAGAATTGAATCAATGGACATGCAGGATAAAATTTATAATGTGTTGGTACCCACTGAAAAGAAGATTAAAATTAAAAATGGCAAACGTAAGGTAATAACAGAAAAAATTTTTCCCGGCTATGTGTTGGTAGAAATGATTGTAACTGACGATTCATGGTATGTAGTGCGTAATACGCCTAACGTGACTGGATTTGTTGGTTCCGGTACAACGCCAACACCAATTTCTGAAGAGGAAGTGAAAGAATTACAGCGGCGCATGGGCATTGAAAAACCGACCATGAAAGTTGATTTCAACATGAGTGACCACATTCGCATCACCGATGGGCCATTCAAGGATATGGAAGGTAAGATTGCCGAAGTTGATGAAGTGCGCGGCAAGGTTAAGGTGCTGGTATCCATGTTTGGTCGCGAAACGCCGGTTGAACTTGATCCATTACAAATAAAGAAACTTTAGTAAAATTATGGCTAAAAAAATAAAGACAACTATTAAACTGCAAATTCAGGCCGGAGCGGCCAACCCAGCGCCCCCGATCGGTCCGGCGCTCGGTCAACACGGTTTGAATATTCAGGATTTCTGTAAAAAATTTAATGATCGCACCCAAGACCAGCGCGGTAATGTAGTGCCAGTGGTGATAACGGTGTATGAAGATCGCACCTTTAGTTTCATCATGAAAACGCCGCCAGCCGCGGATTTAATTAAAAAAGCGGCTGGTATTAAAGCGGGCTCTGGTAAACCACTTACCGAAAAAGTTGGGAAAATTACGAAACAGCAATTAGAGGAAATTGCTCAGAAAAAAATGGTTGATCTAAATGCTCACGATTTAGAAGCAGCTAGTCGAATTATTGCCGGTACGGCTCGGCAGATGGGTGTTACTATTGAAAATTAATATAATTATGGCAAAACGATCAAAACGTTATCGTGCATTATCAAGCAAGCTGACCGCTGGAAAAAAATACAGCAGCAGTGAGGCGGTTAAATTACTTAAAGAAGCGCCCACTAAATTTGACAGTATGGTGGAACTGCATTTCCGGCTCGGGATTGATCCAAAAAAATCTGAACAGTCAGTGCGCGGCTCAGTGCAATTGCCTCATGGCAGTGGTAAACAAAAGCGGATAATTGCTTTTGTCGGCAGTAATGATGAAGCTGCCGCTAAAGAAGCCGGCGCAGATATTATTGGTACCAACGACGTTATTAAAGAACTGAAAGCCAGTGGTAAAATCAATTTTGATGTAGCTGTGGCCTCACCTGAAATGATGAAACAATTAGCACCAGTCGCTCGGCTATTAGGACAAAAGGGATTAATGCCGAATCCAAAAACTGAGACAGTCGGCCCAGATATTAAAAAAATAATTACCAGCTTAAAACACGGTCGAATTAACTTCAAAAATGACAGCACCAGTAATGTGCATTTAGCTGTTGGAAAGCTGGCATTTAGTGAGCAACAGTTGGTGGAAAATATCCAAGCGGCCGTTGCCGCCATTCGTCGCGTCAAACCAGCTTCAGCTAAGGGCATCTATTTGCGATCCATTACCTTGACTTCAACCATGGGGCCGGGTATTCCGTTGTCAGTGTCAGCCTGATATAATAGGTTTACTTATGCGTTCACCACGACCTGATCTTGATCAGTATTTTCTTAACATCGCTAGCGTGGTGGCGGCGCGCGCCACTTGTGATCGTGCCCATATTGGTGCTGTTTTAGTAAAGGATAAATATATCATTTCAACCGGCTATAATGGTGCACCGCATGGTTTAGCGCATTGTGATGAAGTTGGACACCAGATGGAAAATGACCATTGCGTTCGCACTACTCATGCTGAACAAAACGCCATTATTCAAGCGGCAGTGCATGGCAGTTCCACGCGCGGGGCAATTTTGTACTGCACTCATTCACCTTGTAAAATCTGCGCTAAAATTATTTTGAATGCACATATTGGCCGAGTGGTAGTAGCAGAGCTATATCGTGAAGATTCGGTCATCGCGATGTTTAATGAAGCTGGGGTTGAGTTTGTGTTAGTGGAGCAGGACCATAAAGAAATTGTCATATAAATTTATGGTGATAGCTCTTACTGGGGCCAAGCTGGCAGGCAAAGGAACGGCCGCGGCTTATTTGGCAGAGCATCATTACGGAAAAGTGTTGCGGTGTTCGGCGCTGTTAGTTGATATTTTAGATCGGTTGCATCGTCAAGCTACCCGAGCCGAGCTGGTTAAATTAGGGCGGGGCTTACGTGAATTGTACGGCGATGACGTGCTGGCATTGGCGTTGCGCGATGAAATAATGTTAGAGCCAGAGGCGTGTTGGATAATTGATGGCGTCCGTTATGTTAGTGAATTACAAACGCTGCAAGACCTGCCGCAATTTAGGTTGCTAAATATCAAAGCTGATCTTCAAACACGGTATCAGCGAACGCGTCAACGCACTGAAAAAAGTGACGAAAGTTCGATGACGTTTGAGGAATTTAGTCGTCGCGAAACTGACGTCACTGAACAAGGTTTACAACAACTCGAACAACTGGCGACTCACACTATTAACAATAATGGAACGATCCCGGAATTTTATCACCAACTTGATTTATGGTTCGAAACTGGATTATAAAATTTATGATGGTTAGTTTTTTGGTGATGGCGCCCACCACGGTGGCCGCAAATACCATCTATCCATTAACTAGTTGGCAAGTAACCACGCGTCATGGTGAAGTGATTGGCGATAGCTACTATCACATGGGTATTGATGCCGGTTTTGAATTAGGAGCCGGTGCCGAGGTATATGCCATTGAAGACGGCATTGTGCGCGAAGCTAAAGAACGGACCAGCTTTGGTTTGGTGGTGTTAATTGAACACGAGGCTAGTCGAGTTTCAGTTTATGGCCATCTTGATCCAGCCGATGTTCGGGTGACGCCGGGAGATTATGTTACTGCCGGCACTATTATTGGATCACTGGGGTCTAGCGACACCAATGGCGGCTGGGAACCACACTTGCATTTTGGAATTCACAAACAACCATACACCGGTGTCTGGGTTTATTACGGACACGTGTTAGATGCTAACACAACCAAAGATTGGTTTGATCCTGAAAAATATATTCCTAAGCACTTAAGCGCTGATTTGTGGTTACCAACTGTAACTAGTAATTTGATTGACGGCGCAGTAGTTGGAAATGATAAGGAATTTGTTATAAGTCCGCGCGATCTTGGCAGTTTGGTGCGGGTGGTGCGTTATCTGGTGAGTGCGGATGGCGTGGCTTGGACAACTGTAGGGGAGCGAGCTAACCCAATTGGCAATATCAGCGAAACAGTGTCATTAGTCGGCCAAAACGATGGACCGTTATTTTTTAAAATTGTGGCGCGGGATAACTTCAACAATAAAACAGTTCAAAAATTTATACTCAACAAAGATGCAGTGCGTTATGGAACACCCGCTTGGGTTATATTAAAACCAGACGCAGTTGGCATGATTGCACAACCATGGTCATTTGGCGGTGAGCAGTTATCAAGTTTACAGCCGTTTTCCAATAAGACGTTGCCAGGGAGTGATTTGGCCACAGGTGATGTGCTTGGTCTAGGTGAAACGCAATTAATAATTGGACGTGGTAGTAAAAATCAATCTGCCATACTTAAAATTTTTTCAGCAACCGAAGACTTTATTAAACGCATCAGTTTGGTTGGTTATAATGATGTCAGTTTAGCAAGCGGCGATGTAACTGGTGATGGCGCAGCCGAAATTATTGTCGGCTCCGGAAAAAATGTGCCTGCGGCTGTTGCGGCAGTTGATGCAACAACTGGATCAATTATTTGGTCAGTGCCGATATTGACTGAAGCTGATACAACTGGCGTTAATGTGGCTGCCGGTAATGTGGATGAAGATGGTGCAGTTGAAATAGTCGTTGCTACGCGAGCCGGTGTGGTGACACGACTAGTGCTGTTGGATAACGACGGCGCCAGCCTTGGTCAGTTTTCACCCGGGCGGCGTAATGACCAAACTGGCGCCAGTGTGGCCATAGGTAATGTCACTGGTGATAGCGGAAATGAATTGATTGTTGGTCTGGCTGGAAATCCGGCGACAATTTATTTTTTCACTCCAAATTTTGACAGCGCACGTCCGACTTGGCAGCCCTTAGCCGATATTCCAGATGCGCAAGGGGAAATTGATTTGGCCACGTTGCAATGGGACAACGACTGGTTAGAACTAATCATCAGCCAAGCTACTCCCACAGTTGGTTATGTTCGGATATATAGCGTTTCTACAAAGCCAGCGATGTTAATGGAAGAAAAAATAGACATTGTATCAGTCTCTAAGACTATTCACATTGAAGGCTACCGTTAGGGTATGCTATGGTTATGTTATGACACAGGGAAAATTTATTGTTTTTGAAGGAGGTGAAGGTAGTGGCAAAACGTCGCATCTGCAACTGTCGGCTGAATTTTTGCGGCAACGACGCGTTCCCACCATCACCACTCACGAGCCGGGTGGAACGGCTTTTGGAAAACATTTGCGGAAGCTGATATTGGATAGTCAACCATCAGTCCAAGCCAGCCCTTTAAGTTATAAAACCGAATTATTTCTTTTTTTAGCGGATCGGGCGCAGCATGTAGCAGAAGTGATTGAGCCAGCGTTGCGCCGCGGTGAAACAGTGTTGTGTGATCGTTTTACCGGTTCAACTTTGGCCTATCAAATTGGTGGGCGGAGATTACCGAACGACCGTGTAATATTAGAAATGGAGGAATTCGCTCGGTCAGCGCTTAAACCACAGTTGGTGATTTATTTGGACATTGATCCTACCATCGGTTTGAAACGTAAGCGTAATCAGCTAAATCACGTTTTAACTAAGTTTGATGAAGGAGATGTTGAATTTCATCAAACAGTGAGGGAGTATTTTCAACAACTGGCACAAACTAACCCAACCTGGCACCAGCTTGATGCCAATCGTTCATTAACAGAAGTACAATTCGACATTAATCAATTATTGAGCTCAAAAATATGAATCTATCGGTTAAGCGTTTAACCAGCACTGCCAAATTACCAACTTATGCGCACGTTGGCGATGCGGGATTAGATTTGTATTCCGATGAAGCTGTTAGTTTGGCGGCACAGCAACGCGCGGTAGTGAAAACTGGCATAGCTTTAGCTATTCCCGAAGGTGCAGTGGGTTTAGTTTGGGATAAATCGGGTTTAGCCGTAACCGCTGGACTAACCACTTTGGCTGGAGTGATAGATTCGGGTTATCGCGGTGAAGTGCAAGTGGTATTGTTTAACAGTTCAAACGTTGCCTACCAAATTTCTGCCGGTCAAAAAATTGCTCAATTACTTATTCAACCGATTAATCGTGCAGTGGTTGTTGAGGTGTCGGAACTGACCAATACTATGCGCGGTCAAGCAGGGTTCGGTAGTACCGGTCTATGAATACCGGCTTATGAATTATGAGCCGTTAGTAGAATTTTTACGGCGGCAACTTGGCGACAAATCGGCGGTGGTGGGTGTCAGCGGTGGGGTTGATTCAGCGGTAGTGTCCAGTTTATTGGCTAAAGCACTGCCGGTTGATCGGATTTACGGTTTGATCATGCCAAGTAATACAAACCAGCCAAGCGATCAAACAGACGCAATCGCTTTGGCAAAGCAACTTGGAATCCGTGCTTTAGTAATACCAATCGATCCAATCGTGGCAGTATTTCAGCAAGCTAGTCAAAATTTTGCCGAGCGTAAAACGTTGGCCAATCTCAAAGCCAGAATTAGGATGTGCTTACTTTACGGGCAAGCTAATGCCGCTGGTGGTTTGGTAATCGGTACAGGCAATAAATCTGAATTACAAACTGGTTATTTTACAAAATATGGTGACGGCGGCGTTGATTTGTTGCCATTAGGCAATCTTTATAAAACCGAAGTATGGGAACTGGCGCGCGCCTTAAATATTCCTGAGCAAATTATTACTAAAGCACCAACGGCTGGTTTATGGCCCGGACAAACCGACGAGGCAGAACTAGGCCTATCGTATCAGCAGTTAGATAAAATTTTAGAGGCCACGGCGCGCGGTCTGGATTTAAGCGGTTTTGAACCAGCCGAAGTACAACGCGTTCGCCAGTTACAACAAGCCGCTCATCACAAATTAGCTACAGCCTTAATTGCACCGCACCCATGAAAACCGCTCTATTTATTGGCCGATTTCAACCATGGCATCGCGGTCATTATTCAGTGTTGGAAGATTTAGTGAGGTCTGGCTTTCAGCAATGTATTATTGGTATTGGCAGTGCGCAATACCAGGGTACTAAGGATAATCCAATGTCTTATGAACAGCGTCGCCGCTGCATTGAAAAAGTACTGCAGGCGCGACCCTTGCCTTTAACAATAACCATTGTGGCATTGCCGGATATTCATGATGATGCCGCTTGGGTTGCGCACGTCAATCGTTTAGTGTACAATGCTGCACCAAAGTATGATTTGATGTTGAGTGGAAACGAACTGGTGCGCCAATTGTTTACTGAGTCTGGTATATTGGTACGTGATGTGCAGCCGACTATTGCTATCTCTGGTACTCAAATTAGAGCATGGATTCGCTCGAATAATCCTCGGTGGCAAGACTATGTTGAACCAGTAATTGCCGCTGACGTTGCATCATTTATTCAGTTAGCAATTTGACCAATGACGGAAATTGATCAATTACAACACGACATCATGGAATTGAAACGCGATCGCAACGCGGTGATTTTGGCGCACAATTATCAACGACCAGAAGTTTACGACGTGGCAGATTATGTCGGCGATTCACTGGGACTATCGCGCCAAGCGGCGCAAACTAAAGCTAGTGTAATTATTTTTTGCGGCGTTCACTTCATGGCCGAAACAGCTAAAATTTTATCGCCAAACAAAACCGTATTATTGCCGGATTTAGCCGCTGGTTGTTCATTGGCCGACACCATTACCGCCGACCAATTGAGGCGCTGGAAGGAGCAACATCCAACAGCGGCGGTGGTAATGTATGTAAATACCTCGGCCGAAGTTAAAGCATTGGCTGATTACTGTTGTACTTCCGCTAATGCTGTGACGGTAGTTCAGTCAATTCCAGCGGGGCAGGAAATATTATTTGGACCAGACATGTTTTTAGGCGTTTATGTGCAACGTCAAACTGGCCGGACCAATCTGCACCTTTGGCCGGGTGAATGTCATGTTCATGCTGGTTTTCGTCAGGAACATTTAGAGCGCTTGCAAAAACAATATCCTCAAGCTGAAATTATTTTGCATCCAGAATGCGGTTGTATTAGCCAGTGTTTGGTGATGATTGACCAGTCGAAATTTGAAAAAATTAAAATTTTAGGCACTGGTGGAATGATCCGGGAAGTTAATTCTGCTCCAACTGACGAATTTATAGTTGGCACTGAAGTAGGGATGATTGAACGGTTGCGTCGTGAGGCTCCTCAAAAAAATTACTATCCCCTGAAAGCTGAAGCCATTTGTGAATATATGAAAAAAATTACCTTACCAAAAATTTACGACAGCTTGCTTAAAAATCAATTTGAAATTACTGTTTCGTCGGAAGTTAGTGAACGTGCCAAACTAGCAATTGATCGAATGATTACCATTGGAAATTAGTATGCCGCAAATTACCCCGTCAATTTATTTTGATCGCGCAAAAGAGTTACAGTTGCGTAACCCATGGTATCGAGCGCAAGTTGAACGATATCTGCTAGAGGCGGCGCGCAGTGATAGCAATAACGACTATACAAGTAAAAAAATTATCGGTCGCCGATTGCGTTGTCGCGCCATTGTCCGCACTCATCAAAACGGCGTGGTGGCCGGTTTAGACGAAACTTTATGGCTTTGGCGACAATATGGTATTAACACCAAAGCTTTAGTGCATGATGGCGGAATAATTAAACGCGGCCAATGTTTGGTTAAACTGGCTGGTAATGCGCGTGCTCTGTTGGCGACTGAACGTACCGCTTTAAACGCACTGCAACGACTATGTGGCATTGCCACTACCACGCGTCGCTTGGACACCATGGTTGGCGGCCGACCAATAATTTGTGCTACTCGTAAAACTCCGTGGGGAGCGCTGGATAAGCGTGCTGTTGCTTGGGGCGGTGGTTATACTCATCGTTTAAGCTTGGCAGACGGCGTAATGGTAAAAGATAATCATTTGGCGCTAATTGATCATCAGGCGCTGCGGTCGGCTCGGTTTGGCCGGTTTGTGCCGGAATTAGAGATTGCCTCTATTTCCGAGTTGAAGCGCGCCGTAATTCACTATCCTCAATTTACCATTTTACTGCTGGATAATTTTAGTCCGTCAAGATTGCGACAAGCAAACCAGTGGTTAACTGAACAACGTTTACGTCGGCGATATATTTTAGAAGCCTCCGGCGGAATTACTCAAGCCAATATCACCCAATTTGCTGCCAGTGGTGTTGATGCGTTATCGGTTGGCGAGCTAACCCATTCGGTGGCAGCGCTTAATTTGTCGCTTGACTGTTTACCATGAAACGACAACGGCGAGTAATAATTATTGGTAGTGGCGTGGCTGGTTTATATTGCGCTTGGCGTTGTGCTGAACATAGCCAAGTGACGGTTATAACAAAAAATCGTCTTATTGCCGGCAGTTCACCTTATGCACAAGGCGGCATAGCCGCGGCCATGGTGGCGCCGGATAATTTTCGTAATCATTTACACGATACTCTTAAGGCCGGCGCTTATCATAATAAAATATCAGCCACCACCATATTGGTAAAAGAAGCGCCGTTACATATCAAGGCGCTTAATGAATTAGGCGTTCATTTTACAGTTAATCGGCAAGGTCAATTTGATCTTGGTCGTGAAGGCGGGCACTCGCGTCGTCGGATTGTGCATGCCGCCGACATGACCGGTGCAGCAGTCGATGCGGCTTTGCTAGCTGCAGTGAAACGAAATTCACACATAGCGTTACGGCCATGGGAATTTGCGTTGAATTTGGTAAAAAGGCGCGGTCGAATAGTTGGTGTAACAACTTGGCAGTTAAAAACAAAGAAGCAGTCATTTCATTCGGCTGATGCGGCAGTATTAGCGACCGGCGGTTGTGGGCAGGTTTATCCTTACACTTCTAATCCGGCCGAGGTCACTGGTGACGGCATAGCGATGGCTAAACAAGCCGGTGCCAAGCTCGCTGATATGGAATTTATGCAGTTTCACCCAACCGCTTTTTATATTCCGGGTAAATCGCCGTTTTTATTGTCTGAAGCATTGCGTGGCGAAGGTGCTAGGTTGCGTAATTTTGCTGGCCAGCGTTTCGTTAATGAGTTGTTGCCACGTGACCAAGTTAGTCGCGCTGTTTATCGGCAGCAGCGTCGGGGATTAGTATATTTGGATTTTCGTCATCTGTCGGGTGCGCGGTTACGTGAACGCTTCCCGGGTATATACGCTCATTTATTAGCCAATGGGTTTCGTTTAGAGCGCGATCTTATTCCAATTACACCAGTCGCTCATTATCTTTGCGGCGGAATAAATACTGATGTTTATGGACGAACATCATTGCCCGGATTATACGCTATCGGTGAAACTGCTCGAACCGGAGTGCATGGCGCTAATCGGCTAGCCAGTAATTCATTACTGGAATGCTTAGTATTCGGTTTTCGGGCAGCCGCGGCTATTAAACAAGAGAAAAATAGAGGTGGGTTATCAAAAATTTCGGTTAAGACGCCGCACCAGCAGTTCGGTAAAAGTAATTTTTCCAGCCGAACATCTGATACTTATATTGGACTACGGCAGCAATTACAAAATATCATGTGGGAGGCTGGCGGCATTGTTAGAACTGAAGCTGGCTTGCGCTCTGGTTTAGCGGCAATGCGTGTACTCAAACGAACGATCGCTGCCGAATTAAGGCGGGAAATAAGCGTTTTTGCTCTCGAACTTTATAATATGGCTGAAGTCAGTGAACAAATTTTGCAAGCGGCCTTGCATCGCAAAACCAGCCTTGGTTGCCATTATTTGGCGCGTTGAGTTGGCAAAAAAGGCAGTAACTGATATTGTATTCACGCCAAACGGGGATTAGCGCAGCTGGCTAGCGCGCACGCTTCGGGTGCGTGAGGTCGTGAGTTCGAATCTCACATCCCCGACAAATGCTCAATTCATTTCAACAATCGGTTTTAAAAGTTGTTCGTAAAATTCCGCGTGGACAAGTGTTAACTTACCAACAAGTGGCGAAACGAGCCGGCCGACCCAAGGCCTATCGTGCGGTTGGTAATATCTTGCGCACTAACCATAACCCAGCCATCCCGTGTCATCGTGTAGTGCGCGCCGATGGTTCAGTTGGAGGCTATAATCGTGGCCAAGGTCAAAAACGCGCCCTACTTATGACTGAGGGCGCGTTACGCAATTGGCCTATCTCTAAACGCGGTCAACGCCGTGGTAAAATTTTACCAGCCAGTTGGTTTAATCGGCCAACACTGCTAGTAGCTAAGGAATTGCTTGGAAAATATCTGGTTCGTCAATTTGGTAAAAAACGAATTGCATTAATGATTACCGAAGTTGAAGCTTACGACGGCCCATACGATCGCGCTTCACACGCGCACCGTGGTCAAACTAAACGTAATGCGCCGATGTTTGGCCAAGCTGGTAGATGGTATGTCTACTTGGTTTACGGCAATTACTGGATGCTTAATATTGTGACCGGCCCCAAAAATTATCCGGCAGCCGTGTTGCTGCGCGGTGCCGGTGAAATTAGTGGTCCTGGTCGGTTAGCAAAACATTTACATATTACTGGCGGAATGTCTGGTCGGTTGGCGAACCGAAACTTTCATTTATGGATAGAAGATAGGGGAGTGCGCATTAAAAACACTAATATCAAACGCACTTCACGTATTGGTGTGGCTTACGCCGGCCGCTACTGGAGCAACCGACCATATCGGTTTATACTACCAGCGATATGATCACTTTTAATCCATCCTTATTTTTTCAATATGCTACTTGTCCGCATTGGGTTTGGCGCGACCGTTTTGGCGACCAAAGGCGAAAAGGCGAAGTTCCTGAATTGGCGCAAAAATTACTCGAACAAGGTGTGTTGCACGAAGAAGAGTATATTAAAAATTTTGATCTGCACGAAGAACCGTTAGCCAAAGTTGAAGGCGATTTCGGTGAAGCGGCTTACCAGCAAACTATGCGTTTAATGCGGCAAGGCGCACCTTGGATCTATCAAGGCGTAATCTATGCTGATTTTAACGAGATTCGTTATCAAGGACGACCAGATTTGCTGGAGCGCATTCCGATTCCGTCTCAATTAGGTAATTATGCTTATCGGCCAATTGATATCAAAAATTCAAAAGAAATTAAACAAAACCATTGGTTGCAATTAACACTTTACGGCTTAATTTTGGAAAAAATTCAAGGCGTCTTTCCGGAAGATGTTGCCATTATCAATAGTGAACGTCAACGCCTCGACTACCAGTTAACTATGGCGCAACGTCACAAAACCAATGCCAAAATTCAAGAGATCTTACGCGTCATTAATGGTACCAAACCACCACTTAAATTGGTTGGCAGTTGCAAACAAAGTCCATGGTTTGGTGAATGTGTGCGCGAGGCCGAGGAAGCCAACGACCTAGCGTTGATTTATAAAATTGATAATCGCGCGTTAACTGGTTTGCGTCGCATCGGTATTTCTACAATTAAACAGTTGGCGGCTGCCACGTCGGCTGCTATTCCTAAATTACCATATTTGAGTAATACAACTTTGGAACGTATTCACCTACAAGCCAAGGCATTGGTTGATCAAAAATTAATCTGGTTAAAACTACCGCAAATCGCTTCCGCGCCGATAAAAATTTATTTTGATATGGAGGGTGATCCGTTACTGCAAATTCAATACTTATTTGGCTGGTGGATAGTAGGAGATGAAACACATAAATATAGTAATTTCGGCAAAATCCATACCAATAACGACCGCGCTGGATATTATCTCTATTTTGTAGCGGAGCGACCAGAAGATGAAGCTGATGTTTGGCAGCAAGTATTGCAATGGCTAACCCAGTTACCGTTGTCTGATTGCACAATTTATCATTATGCCGATTATGAACGGTCACGTCTGCTTAGTTTGGCCGAACGCTATGGCGGTTTAGATAAATTAAGTCCGGTAATGGAACGTTTGGTGGATCTGGCTAAAGTAGTTCAGGAGTGTGTGATTATGCCTTTGTATTTTTATTCGATCAAAGACATCGCTAAATCAAAATTTCTTAATTATCACTGGCGGCACCCCAAAGCTGGTGGTGCTCAAAGTATTTTTTGGTACGAAAAATGGTTAGAAACCGGTGATCAGCAGGTGCTGAATGATATCATAGATTATAATGAAGATGATGTGGTGGCTACAGAATATTTACACCGCTGGTTGTTGACCGCCGCTAAACTTAAACTTGACAAGCGATAAGTACAGCTTAATAATATATAAGATAATATATTTAATAATTTAATTAACAAACTATGAATATTTCTATGGTTTTGCTGCGGCGATATATTTTTATGTATGCGCTGACAATGGTGGGAATATTTGCTATGGTGCAATTCGCTTTGGCTACCGAGGTAGAAACTACGCAAGTTGGTTCTTTTATTGATGCTGAGGAAGTCCGCTTATTTAAGCATCATGGCCGCTTGTATGCTTTTGTAGAGAAGGCTGACGATGATGTTGCCATGTACATTGCTGACCGCAGTGGCGATGATTGGACCGAACTCAATAATAATGTAGACAGCATTGCGGATTTGATGAGTAATACTAAAGCGATTAGCCGTTTGACGAATTATAAACATTATTTATACGCCGCAACGGTGAATAAAGATGGTGTGGCTGAACTCTGGCGCATCCCTAAGGCTGGTGGGCCAGCAGTTTGGAAGCAAGTTGGTGAAAGCGGGTTTGGTGATTCAGCCAACACCGATGTAATTGGTTTTATGAGAAAAGGTGGAAAAATGTTGTATGTTGTAACCGAGAATGCCAATGGCGATGGCTTATTTGGCAGCGAACAAGGCAGCTCTTGGGAACAGGTTGGTGAATATGGTTTAGGCATGAATTTGACCGATCTGTCGGCTGTTGAAAATACGCCGTTTAATCAATTGTTATTAGTAGGAACCAGCGGCGGCAAAGTTTATCAGGCTGCTCCGAATGATTTAACAAGTTGGTTTGAAGTTGCCAGTTTAACGGATCCAGTTACGGCTATTCAAAGACATTTGATTGCTGTTTCGAATGACGCCGGCGCGATGGTTTATCAACTTGGAAGCGATGGCACAACTACAGCAGTGGGTGAAGTTGGTCTGGGCAATGTTAATAACACGGCTGTGGTTGGCTTTCGGCATGTCGGCACCCGGGCATTTGCGTTGCTAACTAATGCTGTTGATGGCGCAGAAATTAGAGAACTGAACCTTTATAGCGGCGCATGGGATGCAGTAGCCACTGGTGGATTTAGCAACCCAAATAATACCAGTTTATGGCACCTTACACCGTATCGTGGAGCGCGCTATTTTGTAACCGTAAATCAAGCTGATGGACCAGAAGCGTTTCGTCTGAAAAACGAACTGTAGGAGTGAACTCGAA
>CAYMXY010000009.1:0-7738 GCA_964394525.1 uncultured Gammaproteobacteria bacterium
CCACAATATCACGAATCGCCCACAAAAAACCCAGCAACAATGCCACCAACAGCACTTTGACTATTGTTAAGCTAGAGATATTTACCTGAACCGGTGCCGATTGCGCCATTATTAAAATTTCAGTTGCTTAGCCAGCTGCCGCAAACTAAGCTGTGGGCCAATGCTGGCAATATTTACTTTGTTTAAGTTTAGCATGCGCCGCGCCAATTGTCGAACTTCTTCTCTGGTAACTTGCTCAATTCGCTGCAATTTTTGCTGCGGCGTTTCAAGTTGGCCGGTTAAAACCGATTGACGACCGTAATAAGCCGCTAAGGCCGATGAATTTTCCAATTTAAGCGCGGTTTGACCGGCGATGCAATCTTTAGCATTACGCAGTTCTTCTTTACTAACCAGAGCAGTTTTTATTAAACCCAGCTCTTTGGCAATTGCCGCCATGGCCGCTTTTAGCCTAATATTGTCTAATCCGGCTTGAATCATAAATAATCCAGTGTCTTGATAGGGTGAAATGTCGCTGTGAATCATGTAGCATAATCCCTGACGTTCACGAATTGAAATAAACAAGCGTGAACTCATGTTGCCGCCAAGAATTGTGGATAAAACTGCAGCCACTGCCAATTCGTGAGCCTGTCGATATGAATAAGCCGTGAAACCCATGGCTAGTTGAGTTTGTTGAGTGAGTTTGTGTTTATGGAGAAATTGCACACCGTGTTGATACGGTCGAAATGGCTTAAATGGTTGTGCCCGCCGACCCGCCGGATAGCCGGAAAAATAATGTTTCAACCACTGTCGCGCGTGCGGGTCAACTTTACCGGCGATTACCAAGTGCATCGCCGCTGGTGAATAATGACTGTGCTTATAATGCATAAAAGCTGACCGCGGCAATTTCTTAATATTTCGTTTCAAGCCGCCGATATCGTAACCCAGCGGATGACTGCGACCAAACACCGACATTTCTAACAGTGTATCCACATACATTAATGGATTATCCTGATACATATTCAACTCCTCGATAATTACACCACGCTCGCGATCAATTTCATTTGGATCAAATAAAGAGTGAAATACCATGTCGGAAAACAAATCAAGCGCCAACTCCAATTGTTCGGCTGCTACTTTAATGTAGTATGAGGTGTGGTCTTTGCCGGTGAAGGCATTATATTCGGCGCCAACTGCATCTAACTGTTTGGTTAGTTCAAGAGTACTCGGCCGCTTGCTAGTTCCTTTGAACATTAGGTGTTCAAGAAAGTGAGAGATACCGTTAGTGTGAGGCTGTTCGTGACGCGAACCAACCGGCACTAATAACATTACCGTAACCGTAGCCGTGCCGGCTGACGGTACCATTACCACTGTTAAGCCATTTGATAATTTATAACGCGACAACATGGTCAGAAAGATATTGGGTTAGTTTCCCTAAAGGAATGCGATCTTGCTTCATACTATCACGATCTCGCACTGTAGCGCAGTTGTCTGTCAGAGTGTCAAAATCAACTGTGATGCACCATGGCGTACCGATTTCATCTTGTCGACGATAACGACGGCCAATGCTTTGGGTTTGGTCATAATCACAGCGCCATTGCTTAACTAAATCATCGTACAATGGCCGCGCCTTGGCCACTAATTCAGGTTTTTTTAGGAGTGGTAAAATAGCAGCCTGATATGGCGCTAAAGCCGGTTTGAAACGTAATACCGTGCGCTGTTCGCCACGCACCATTTCTTCATCAAAGGCGCTTAGTAATATTGCCAACACCGTGCGCTCCACTCCCAAAGAAGGTTCAATGACGTGCGGTATAAATTGGCGCGTTGACTCGTGTGGATCAGTGTAAATTAAATGTTCTCCGCTGGCAGCCGCATGATTCTTTAAGTCAAAGTCAGCGCGGTAGGCTAAACCCCATAATTCCTTACGTCCAAACGGCCAATCAAATTCAAAATCAATGGTACGTTGTGAATAATGAGCCCGATCACCGGCTGTAATTTCAGTTTGATGTAACCGCGCCAATGTCAATCCAATCGTTTCCGCCCACTGCTGCAACCAATTTCGCCAGTGCTCAAAGTTTTTCTCCCAGTCTTCGGGTGCCACAAAGTATTCAATTTCCATCTGTTCAAATTCTAAAGTACGAAAAATGTAATTACCCGGCGTAATTTCGTTACGAAAAGCTTTGCCGATTTGCGCCAAACCAAACGGTAAATCCGGACGCATAGTTTGCAGTACATTCTTAAAATTGATAAACAATGCTTGCGCCGTTTCTGGACGCAAATAAACTGAATTGGCGATATCAGCCGTAGGCCCAATAACCGTCTTGAACATTAAATTAAAATCGCGTGGTGCTGTTAGTTCACCACCGCAGCGCTCGCAAACATTGTCCAGCGATTGGTCAGCCCGTCTGCGGTGATGACAAGCCTTACATTCAACCAGTGGGTCGTTAAACGTAGCTACGTGTTTTGACGCCTCCCATACTTTTGGATTCATCAAAATGGCACCATCAAAGCCAAACATATCGGCACGGCTTTCGACCGTACATTTCCACCATAACTGTTTAAGATTCATTTTTAATTGGGCTCCCAACGGACCAAAATCCCAAGCATTAGCTAAACCGCCATACAATTCACTGCCGGGATAAATAAACCCGCGCTGTTTGCAAAGCGAAACCAACTTTTCCATCAGCGCAGTATCGTTGGCGATCATGACTGATATTTTATCGGCGACGCTCGGTAAATTAAACCGTTAACATGCGCTAACACTGCCAAAGCATATGGCATGGTAAAAAAATAACCAATGAAAAAAATAAACAAACCAAGGCTGGCGATCATGCTAGCCAGATAGCCAAGTAACAAACTTAGTATGATATTGCCTAGATTAGCTTTGATATATGGCCAAATATAACTTTTTAATCTCCAACAATTTTTCAAAGGAACATCTAAAGCAATTAACGGCAAAAAAGCTGGTTGAATAAACCAACTCAATGCCATGGCGTAAAGAAAAGTAACAGCATAGGTAATAAACATAAAAAAAACACCAACAATTGCCAATCCGGCCATCGCCTCGCGGTAATCAGACAATATTATGCTGCCAACAAACAGTAACACCATCACTAACCACAAAACTAGTAACGGCGCCACATAAACAAATTGCACCACCAGCGCTCGAAGACCACGACGCCAATAACTCCCCCACTCTGACCAATTTGGTAATGACGACTGCCCGTCAATTGACCGCCTAATCAAACATATAAAAAACCCCATTAAAAATGGTAAACCGACTATAAAAAACGATAATAATAGCAATAGCGCTCCTTGTAAAAACAACTTAGAGAACCATTGTTTATCTTGAAATGGGTATTTGAGGATGTCTTCGATCTTTTGACCGGCTAGTAGCATAGTCATTAGTATTAGTGATTTATTGAAAATACGCAAGTACCAGCGACAGTAACGTGAACCCAGAAACGAGCAAAATGCGAAGTTGTGGAGCCGTAGCCGCGACCGAGCCGTAGTGGAGCTACGGTGAGAGAGCGGCTGCGGCGAACAACGAGCCCGAAGGGTTCTATTGCCCGGAACATCCGGCTTAGCCGGGGAGATGGGCAATAGAACAGTTTGCAGTTTTCGGGTTCGCGTTATATCAACTTTTTAATAACTCGGCTATGGCAGCTTCAAGCTGACTATCATTGCCGGCTGTGTAGTCTTCCTCGGTATACTCAACCGTAATATCCGGCTCAATCCCCTCATGTTCAATTAACCGACCATTCGGTGTCATCCAACGGGCTGTGGTAATTTTAAGGCTGGAACCATCCGGTAAAGCAACATAATCCTGCACCGAACCTTTGCCAAAACTTTTTTCACCCATTATCACCGCCCGATCATAATCTTGCAGGGCACCAGCAATAATTTCTGCGGCAGAGGCGGTGCCACCATTAATTAACACTATCACTTTAGGATTAGTGGGTAAGTCGGCTACTCCCAAAGCATCATATTCCTTAATTTTTCCATCACTGTAGCGTTCTTGAACAATCACACCATCTTCAATAAAACTGGAACTAATGGCAATAGACTCATCTAACAATCCACCCGGATTATAACGCAAATCAATAATCAAACCATCAGGCGGATTAAGCAGTAAATCATGAGTAATGGCACTAACCGCTTCGCTTGAACCACGATCCACATAAGCAATATCAATTACACCAATGGTTTTTTGTTCACGCTCGAACGTTTCATATTTAACTGTTTTAAGTGCAATTGTATCACGCACAATCGCTATTTCACGCACATCAACGTCACCAGCCCGATAAATGGTGAGGGTAACGGTTGTTCCTTTTTGTCCGCGAATAAGGTTAATAGCTTCGTCTAGGGTTAAATCTGTAGTATCACGACCGTCAATTTTAATAATGATATCATCTGTCCGTAAACCAGCTGCTTCGGCGGGTGTACCGGAAATTGGCGCAATCACCACGATTTGTCCATCTTTTTGCCCAATTTCAGCACCAATTCCTTCAAACTCACCTGATAACATTTCATTAAATGAAGCTGTTTCTTCTGGATTTAAGTAAACAGTGTATGGATCGTTTACCGCCTCGGCAATTCCAGACACCGCTCCATAAAATAACGTTTCATCATTAACCGGTTGATCCACATAACTGGTTTTAACTTTTTTCCATACTTTCCAAAAAAGACTGGTATCAAGTGTATCTTTTGCTGGCGCGGTGTCTTCGCCAGTCTTACTAAAAAAATCGGTAAAGGGTGTTTGATTTGTCTGCCAGGCACCTAAACCATAGCCCAAGCTAAAGCTGGCTGATAGACCAAATAAGGCTGTTACTGCCAACAAAAAAAATGTCAATCCTCGATGACGTGATATCATTGATTGAAGTTTAGCAGCTCACTATCCGACTGGTCAAATTTTTAAACTGGCTGACGCGTAATGAGTAAGCCGACGCGGCGCAACCGTTCGTCAATTGCTTCGTAACCTCGATCAATTTGATAAATATTGCCAATTTCGGTGGTTCCTTTGGCCACTGCCCCCGCTATAATCATAGCAATACCCGCCCGTAAATCTGGGCTGTCAACTTTTTTACCTCGTAACTGAGTTCCGCCATTAATAGTGCAGTGTTGCGAGCTATGTAACTGAATATTTGCTCCCATTCTGTTTAACATATCGGTGTAAAATAACCGATCGGCATGGATGGTTTCAAGCACTGAACTTATTCCTTTAATTTGAGTAAGCAGCACCGTTAAGGGCGATTGTCCATCCGTAGGAAAGCCGGGATATTCACGTGTTACCACTTGCAATGGCCTCAGTTTACGCCAAGGGTGAACGGTAATCGAGTTTATATTTGTATTAAACTTAGCACCGCTGTCGCGCAATAATTGCAATGGCACCAGCAGATGATCGGGCTGACAATTAATAATAGTTAAGCGACTATTAGTGGCGAGTGCCAAAAAAATGAACGATAACGCTTCAATGCGATCCGGTATAATACGACAGCGTCCGGCGCCAATTCGTTTGACGCCCTTAATAATCACCGTGCTGGTGCCGGCACCACGAATATCGGCGCCATGCTCATTTAGATAGTCTACTAAAGCCACGATTTCAGGTTCACGAGCGGCATTAATTAGGGTGGTAACCCCCCGCGCCAACACAGCCGCCAGTATCAATGTTTCGGTACCAGTGACGCTCACTAACGGAAATGTATAACGCCCACCGCGTAAGCCGCCTCGACCAACTCGCCAACAGTGACGACCGGAACGAAAACGATAATGCGCCCCCATCACCTGAAACGCCTTAACAAAAAAATCAATTGGCCGCTGACCAATGGCGCAACCACCCGGATGCGGTAAAATGACTTCGTGCCAACGCGCTAATAATGGCCCAGCCAATAGGATTGAAGCGCGTAATTGAGGCACTAAAGTATCAGACAAATGCAGTCGCGGTTTGGCCGGCGGCTGCAAACGATAAATCCCATGACGCAACCGTGACACTGACACCCCGCTATCAACTAATATTTCTCGTAATCGAAAAATATCTTGAATCTCGGGCACGTTGGTAAGCGTCATTGCCTGATCGCTCAATAGACTGGCAGCAAACATTTTAAGCGCGTGATTTTTTGCGCCAGTTACTGTCACACTGCCATGCAATTTGCGACCGCCTTGAATAACAAATTTATCCATGCTGTAATACAGTCTACGATGTCAAAAAATTTGCGTCAACTGTTATTTATGATTGTACTGCTAATTTCAGTAGGCTTAATTAGCGTGGTATTGCTTTATGCCTCCGGTTACAGCATTAATTGGAAGGAACGCAGTTTAATTGCTACCGGCGGTATTAGTGTAGTTACACAACCGCGACGAGCAAAGGTCTTGATTGATCCACTAGCCATCGAACAGGTTTCCCCAGCCTATCTTAGTGGGCTTACGGCCGGTTCATATCATTTAACTGTGAGTCAAATCGGCTATACTACGGCGATCTATGATATAAATTTACAACCTCATCAAGTCATTAGTTTAGAACCGGTAATTTTATGGCCGACACCGCCGGTGGCCAAAACTATCGCTATTTATCCAACGAAACTAACAGCTATTAAAAGCAGTTTAATCAAATGGCATGGCGTTAACACAACCTTGCTCTGGAACAATCGCAAAAATCAAGCGCTATTACTGCAACCTCAAGCCTTATCGCTGTATGATTATTCCAGTCGAAAGCAACGGCAACTTCTTCGCCAAGCAGCGCCCATTAGTGAAGTTGTTTGGCATCCGTCGAACGATTATATTTTTTATGTAAGTAATGATACGGTGCGAGCGTTAGATATTAGAACTGATTATGGTCGTAACGATACGGCACTTTATTCCACACCAGATTTACATGATGTCCGCGTTGATTCCTCTGGAGGTAAATTATATTTTAGCGACGCCGACCATGTTTATCAGCTCGATTTGCGTTGAGTCAGATATTCTGCCAAGGCGTCTTGCCAAGGCCGCAGAGCGGGTAATTTAGTATTCAACAGAACTGAATACTGCGGCCGTTTTGCTGGCCTGGGAAATTCACTGCTGATGCAAGGCTGCACTTTTACCGCCAAACCAGCCAGTTCAAAAATTTTCTGGGCAAATTCAAACCAGCTACAAACCCCGCTGTTAGTACAATGATATATGCCAAAAGGCAATTGCTGTTCTAAACATACTTGTGTTTGTTTAGCCAAATCAAAGGCATAAGTTGGACTACCATGCTGATCGTTTACTACCTTGATTTCGGTTTGCCTTTTGGCCAGATCCAACATTGTATCTACAAAATTTTTTCCATAAGCGCCATAAAGCCAAGCAGTACGAATAAGATAGACATTACGCCACTCATTGGTAAAAGCGGCGGCGATTGCCCTCTCCCCCGCCAATTTTGATTCACCATAAACATTGATCGGTTGTTGATCAGCCCAATCTTCAGGATAACCGCTGGCCAGATCGCCATAAAAAATATAATCAGTGCTGTAGTGCACTAGGGTGGCACCGACGGTGCTGGCAGCGGCTGCTAAATAACCGGGCGCTAATCCGTTTACTGCAAAACAAGCAGTACATTCCTTTTCGCAAGCATCAACCGCTGTAAAAGCGGCGGCATTAATAATAATATTTGGCGCTAATTCACTAATAACTCGCTGCACCACCGCTTGATCAGTAATATCAAGATCGTGGCTAGTTAAACCAATTGGCTGCTGGTCGGCGAAACAGTGCATTAAATATGTTCCCAACAGACCGCCCGCGCCGG
>CAYMXY010000009.1:7748-8591 GCA_964394525.1 uncultured Gammaproteobacteria bacterium
TTTTTTTAGCCGCCATATTGCCGCCGGTAATACTGCAAATATTCGCCAGAGGTACATTGTTCAACCCAAGCCTGATGCGTTTTGAACCAGTCTACTGTTCGGCGTAATCCATCATCGAGGGATACTTGCGGTTCCCAGCCTAATTCTGTCGTCGCTTTGCGATAATCCATGGCATAACGTAAATCATGGCCCGGCCGATCGGTCACAAAAGTAATTGCCTCATCCGGATTAACATCAAACAAAACGGCTAGTTTTTTCGCCAAGGTTAAGTTATCCATTTCATTGCCGCCGCCTAAGCAATAAGTTTCGCCAATTTTTCCGTGATGAATAATTGCATCAATCGCTCGGCAATGATCTTCCACCCACAGCCAATCACGGATATTGACTCCTCGTCCATAAATAGGTATCGGTCGACCAACCAGTAAGTTACAAATGGCTAGTGGAATAAATTTTTCCGGGAAGTGCCAATGGCCATAATTATTGGTGCAGTTGCTGATAGTCGCCGCCAAGCCGTAGGTTCGATGATAAGCGCGCACCAAATGATCGGAAGCCGCTTTAGAAGCCGAATAAGGACTGGATGGTTGGTAAGGGGTTTGTTCGTTAAATTTAGCAGTGCCAGCTAACGGCAATGAACCGAACACTTCATCTGTTGAAATATGGTGAAAGCGACGATTATATTCAGTCGCCGCCTGTAATAATACCTGCGTGCCAATAACGTTAGTGCGAATAAAAATGCTTGGCTCCATAATAGAGCGATCAACATGCGACTCTGCCGCAAAGTGCACCACGCAATCACATTCATAAACTAACGGATTCACTATCACCGGATCACAGATATCTCCC
>CAYMXY010000009.1:8601-12341 GCA_964394525.1 uncultured Gammaproteobacteria bacterium
CAAAGCGGTATTGCGCTGAATTGGCTACAGCCGCCAGATTACTCAAATTACCGGCGTAAGTCAGCGCGTCTAAATTTACAATCGAATCGGTGGCGTGATGTTCTAGCCAATAATGTATAAAATTAGATCCAATGAAGCCAGCGCCGCCGGTAACGAGTAATTTCATAGTCGATTTTTAACTAATTGCCAAGCGGCTAAAGTCATTCCGTCAATTATTTTATTGGTGGCAATCAACCGTTCAAATTCATTCACCGGCAGCGGTTTAACCGAAATCATTTCTAAATTTTCCAGATGCTGCTCCGAGGCTTGCAACTGCCTAGCTACAAAAACGTCAGTATGTTCATCGCTTAAACCATTGCACGGCGAAAACCAGCCTACGTAATTCATTTGCGCCGCCTGATATCCTGTTTCCTCTTCAAATTCTCGCTTAGCAGCCGTTAGCGGTTCTTCAGCTGGTTCAACGCGACCGGCTGGAAATTCCCACACAAACCTGTCTAATAAATAGCGCCACTGATAAGTTAATAATAAAGTCTCGTCGTCTAACCATGGCACCACAAAAGCCGTGCGCAAACCACGAATACCATAATAGATACCGGTTTGGCCGGTTGGTAATTGATAATCTTCACGGCTCACTGAATAATAAGGATTCGAATGCACGATTGCTTTCATCCTTTAGTCATTTGCCAAATAGCGGCGCCGAATTGATCCCATGGGAGACGATATTCGTCGTTGGTTTTGGAATCAGCGGTAAATTGTTTATTTACAAAGTACAACACACTGGTGGGTTCTGTCCAAAGATTGGCAGCACCATGCGCCACACCGCGAGGTATAAAAATTAATTGAGCTCGCCCGCGACCAGCCACCAGCCGTAATAATTTATTTTTAGTGCTTGATTTTGGCCGGATATCTTTAAGCGCCACCAGCAACGATTGACTGGGTGGAACAAACCAAATGTCATCTTGTTGGTAATGTAAATGCCAAGCTTTAATTGCGCCCGGATCCATTACTGAAAAATTTAATTGCCGTAACTTGAAATCAGGAAAATGATCCATGGTCAATTCCGTTAAGCGCGCCATTTCCAAAAAATATCCGCCATCGTCGGTAAAAACTTTCAAATCAACAATTTTTACATCAGCGATGTTTGGTCTTGGGGAATAATCTTGTTTACTGATTGATAAAGCCATAAATATTATGTAGTTTGACGGCGCCTCAATTCAGCGGCGCGAAATAAACTATCAAATGTTCCAGCGTCTATCCATTCACCGGTAATACGAATCGCGCTCAACACGCCTTTGACTAAATAAAGATTATTAAGATCGGTAATCTCCAGTTCACCGCGCGGTGATGGCTTAAGACTGCGAATTAAGTCGAACACGTGTTCGTCGTAAATGTAAATGCCGGTTTGCGCCAAATCACTTTTTGGTTGCTTAGGTTTTTCTTCGATACTGATAACATGATCATTGTCATCCAATTCAACTACACCGAACCGAGCGGCGTCTGGCACTTGCTTCACAAAAATTTTAGCGCCCGAAGTGAAATTTTTAATGTCATTTGCAAAATTATATTCAAAGATATTGTCCCCTAGTATCATCACACAACTGTCTTGGCCAACAAATGTTTCAGCCAAAGATAAACCCTGAGCCAAACCGGCTGGTTTATCTTGAATTTCATAAGTAAACTTTGCGCCAAATTCTCTGCCGGAACCCAAAAAATTATGATAATCTCCGGCATGTTCCGGGCCAGTAATAAATAAAACTTCGTTAATACCGCCGTTAAGTAAGGTGCGTAACGGATAATAGATCATCGGCTGATCGTATATCGGCAATAATTGTTTGCTGGTAACCTTGGTCAGTGGTGATAGTCGTGAACCACTGCCGCCAGCTAAAATAATTCCTTTCATTTCGCCAACTAGATTAGCATAGTTCAATGATTATGTCGATACCACCAAATGAGGTAAATTATCAACCCGACGGCAGTCAGCCAACCGGCGCTGGTAATGGGTATAAAAGCATTAACAAACCCATTCAATAAACCATCCAAACCCAATAATATCAAATAAAATACTACAATGGCTACTACTGTGTCGCGCGCACAAATTAGAATAATTTTTTTTGTAGGCGTGTCCATAAATTTTTTAAGGTTAACGGTTCTTTAGTAGCGGTTACTGTCAGGCGCCTAATTTTAATGCCGCCGGTAGCTGTTTCTAAACCGGGCGCCGACAATATAAAATCAACCATGGTGGGGTCGGCCCGCGCTACTTTTGTTAAATCAAACCGAGCGCTTGTAGTAGTCCAACTGCGCAGCCGTTCTGGCTCGGAATAACGGCGACTGATGATATAATCAAGTTGTGCCAAATCCGTGTTCTGCTGCAACGGCCGAAAACCAAACGCCGGATCAAACCACTGCGCCGGATCAACTGCTAAAAATGTGTCGCTGGTAACATAGACATCATTATTAGGAAAAGTGACATCATAAGCGTAATCCCAAACCGGATTGCGCCAAACAAATGGCACATCAACTCGATTTAATGACAAGGTGGTATTGTAAAATTTGACCGTTTGAATGCCATAGAAATGTTTAGCCGCCGCGGTCAATACGGCGCTGTTGGAATAAAGTGTGGCCGGTGTTGTAACAATGTCGGGTATAACGTTGGTATATTCCGCTGTTCCTGCTAGATGAATTGTTTTATTGAAAACTAACCGGTCTTGCGGTGACTGAATTCTAGTAAAAATTATATCATCGTTCGATTGCAAATTAATGTTATAAACGCCAGCCGCCGGGTTGGGTAAAGCAATGTGAATCATACGCGGACCAGCACTTGATCCGGAAATACCGCTGTCGCCATCATCGGTTACGGCCTGACTTAACAGTTCGGTGCCACGATAAGTTACAGTGATATTAAAACTATCTTCGCCGGCCGCATAATTGATATCTTCATAGGTAAAAGTGAAATCAAGCGGCTCATCAGACAGATAAGTTGATAACTTATGCGCACCGCGTACCGGCACGGTAATATTTATGTTGCGGTCGCTGGCAACGTATGTTTCATCTTGAAACGGCCAATCAATAGTAGTCAAAAAAGTACCAACTTTGGCAGCAGCCGGCGGTTGAGCGATAAATTCATCCACTGACTGATAAGTCGGCTCACGCTGCAATAATACATAATCGGCATTAGTCAAACTCTGCCAATCAGAATTGTCTACAAATTTATTTTCCAGCGGTTGAAATTGATAAGCGGTCGCGGAATCGTCTTCATCCAATAGGCGCACGCCCAATTGCACAATTTGCTGTGCCGGATTTTGATATTCCATGGTCACATCAATCACGGGATACGGACTAGGCAAATTAACACTAAAATAAACTGGATCAGAAATAACCCGTTGATAATAATCGCCCGACGTAACATTCTGTTCTCGATCCAGCGCACGGCCAATTGGCCCTAACCGCGAAATAAAGCTTGAGGCATCATCAAATTTATAAGTGACGGTGAAATTACCACTTAAACCATAATACTGCCAAACAATCCAACCAATCATTGCCGCACCAACGACAATTAAAACAACTCGCCAAACTTTAACAATTAACTTATCTGTTGACATGATTAAAATTATATCACCTAAACCCATAAAATGGCCATCATTAAGATTCCAGAAATGTCGGCATGAATTCGGAAACGCGTAAAATGCGAAGTTGTGGAGCCGCCAGCCGCGACCGAAGCCTAGGTGGAGCTACGGTGAGAG
>CAYMXY010000009.1:12394-16718 GCA_964394525.1 uncultured Gammaproteobacteria bacterium
TTCTGCTGCCCGGAACATCCGGCTTCGCCGGTGAGCCGGGCAGCAGAACAGTTTGCGCGTTTCCGAATTCATATGGTCTTGCCAAAAATGCGCAATAATGGTACAGTTCGCAACGATTTATGTACAGTGTCGTCGTGCCACTTTATAACGAAGCGGGCAGCATTGCAGAATTACATCAACGACTCAACGCGGTCATGTCGCGATTGAACGAGCCTTTTGAAATTATTTATATTGATGACGGCAGCAGTGATGCCACTCCCACGTTGCTTAAACAACTGCGACCGGCAGTGGTAATTACTTTGCGCACTAATTTTGGACAAACAGCCGCCTTGGCAGCGGGCTTCAAAACCGCTTCCGGGGATTGGATTATTACTCTTGACGGCGATCTGCAAAACCCGCCTGAGGAAATTCCAAAGTTAATGGATTATTGTCAAAGGCAACAATTAGATATGGTCAGCGGCTGGAGGCAAGACCGGCACGATAGTTTTTTCAAACGCAAAATTTCACGCGGCGCCAATGCTTTACGCCGATTATTTATTAATGATGGTATTCACGACTCCGGCTGTACGCTGAAAGTTTATCGTCGAGATTGTGTTGAACAATTAGATTTGTTTGGAGAAATTCATCGCTTTATTCCTGGTTTACTGCGTTGGCAAGGATATAAAATTGGTGAATTGCCGGTGCGGCACGAACGCCGACGTAGCGATCGAACAAAATACGGTTCGGAACGGATTGTGCGTGGTTTAGTGGATATGATCGGAGTTTGGTTTTGGCGCAAATACTCCAGTCGACCGCTTCATTTATTTGGCGGCAGTGGTTTATTGTTAACCGGACTTGGCATGATTATGCTTGGTTGGTTGGCGTTAGCGCGTTACCTTTGGAACTATCCTTTAGCTACTAGTATTTGGCCGCTGATGGCTGTGCTTTTTATTTTAGTCGGCATCCAGTTATTTATCACCGGTTTGATCGCTGAAATTCTGATTAAAAATTATTGGCGAGACCGTACCCCCTATTCGATCAAAGCGGTGGTTAAGCAATAATCGGCTTTATGCAGGTGCTTATTATTGCGCCCACGCCTTATTTCTCTGATCGTGGTTGTCATATTCGGATTGCGTCTGAAATTCAAGAGTTATTGGCGGCCGGTCACCAAGCTACAGTTTACACATATCCATTAGGTCGCGATGTTGGCGCGGCTGACATTGTGCGCGTTCGACCAGTGCCATGGTATCGGCGCACTGACGCCGGGCCAAATTGGCATAAATTTTATCTTGATATCATGCTGCTTTGGAAAATTTTAAGGACTGCGCGCGCTCGCCAGTTCAATTTAATTCATGCTCATTTGCATGAAGGCGGTGTGATTGGTTGGATTGTGGCGCGTCGTTGGCGATTACCGTTGGTGGTAGATTTGCAAAGCCAATTAAGTGAAGAGCTAACCAATTACGGTTGGTGTCCTAAACCAGTGCGTTGGCTAGTTAATCAAGTTGAAAAATTCATACTACAACGGGCTGATTGGGTTTATGTTAGTTCCCCGCGAGCCCTAGCGCTACTTAAACGATAAATGTGAATTACTATTTGATGGAATATCAACAGTGGCGCCAGCAACCATACCACTCCCCTCAAATCATATCCCAACTTTAGTTTATGCCGGCGGTATGGGCAAAGGTAAGGGTGTTGATTTGTTAGTTGAGGCAGTAAATCAGTTATGGAAAAACCGAATGCAATTTAAATTACTGTTGATTGGTCAAACGCCGGCGGCAATGCGTACAGAACTAGAAAATATGGGTGATTGTGTAAAGTTCATTGAACAAGTTCCTTATCACCAGTTGCAAAGTTATCTGCAGCAGGCTGATATTGGAATCGACCCAAAACCGCCAAGCACTACCGAAAGTAGTGGCAAGATACTAGATTATATGGCAGCCGGATTAGCTGTAGTCGCTTTTAATTCACCAACGACCCTTAAACTAATAAATGATGTCGGTGTGCTAGTACCCACTGCTTCGGCCGCTGCCTTAGCCGGTGCTCTTGCCAAACTTATCAGCGACCACCAACGGATTATTCAACTAGCCACTGGCGCACGGCAACGAGTTCAACAACAGTTTCTTTGGGAAAAATTATTTTTACCAGTACTGCACCGTTATGACCATTTGGTCAAATCAACTCAGTCGTAACGTTGGCTGGCTGACAGCGGCTGAAATTATCAGCCGTCTAGTGGTATTTGGCGCGGTCGTGCGTTTAACTAATTACCTTGGCGAAACAGCGTTTGGCGAATTATCGTATAGTTTTGCCATCGCAAATTTATTAGTGGTGGTGGCAGATTTTGGTTTGGCAAATTATACCGTACGAGAATTAGCCAAACAATTACAAACCAAACAAAGCACCATCAAACAATTATTGGGGCTAAAATTTCTATTAAGTTTAGCCGCCTTGGTTTTAATTACGGTTATTGGTTTTATGACCACCCACCTATCTTGGATAATAATCGTCGGTGGTGGAGCGGCCATAGTTTTAACTAATGTTCGCATGTTTTTTGAAGCTATTTTTCGAGCGCGTCAACAAATGTGGCTTGAAGCTATCACTAAAATATCTCATTCCCTCTTGCTGGCTGCCATAATAATGTACAGTATACAAATCAAGCTACCAGTGAATGAGGTGGCCATTGGCTATACTATTGGCGCTGCTAGCATTGTGGTAATTGGTCTGATGCTTGTTATTTACACCAATCGATTGCGCTGGCCTTGGTTGAACCAACCTAAATTGCTTTTACTCCGCCAAAGTTGGCCGCTGGCAGCCAGTTTATCCATTAATGCACAATTTAACTATTTAGATTCAGCCATGTTGGGTTGGTTTGGGCAAGTTAAAGCTGTTGCCTGGTACAGCGCCGCTTATAAACCAATTTTTTTTATGACAGCACTGGCGGGTATGATTATTAATGCCTTTTTACCGACCATTGCAGTTACTCACCACCAGCAACAATTACAGCAAACAGCGAGCACTTCCACTAATGTCCAAACGCTGCTTCATCTTAATTTATTAATCGCGTTGCCGCTGGCTGTTGGCGGTACCTGGCTAGCGCCTGAAATTATTGGTTGGTTGTATCGTGCTGAATTTGCGCCGGCAGTACCAGCTTTTCAAATTTTATTATGGAGCCCGGTTGGGATGGTAATATATTGTTAATTCCGGTATTGAGTTTGTACGGCGCCGCCATCGCAACTTTAGCCACGCAATTAACTTTGGCTATTTTAATGTATCGATCGTATCATCGCCTACTACAATCCACCCAACCGGTCAGTCTTGGTATGATGACAATAAAAATATTATTAGCCAATTTGACAATGCTGGCGGTTTTATTTTTGATTCCAACCGCCTGGCCACTGCTTATTAAAATTATCAGCGGGGCGGCGATTTATGGTATGGTTATTTTGATTAGTGGTGTAATTAATTTTTCAAAAAATGACTCAATCCAATTTAGCCATTAGTATTCTTAATTGGAACGGATTAGCGCTAACTATTCCGTGTGTGGAATCAATTTTGCGCGACTCTACCAGCCAGCCAGATATTTATATATTAGATAATGGCTCAACTAATGATGAAACTACTGCTTTACGTCAGCGCTTGCCTGATAGAGTGACGATCGAACGCGGCCAGCGCAATCTTGGTTTTGCCGGTGGTCACAATTATGTGATAAAGCAGTTGCTAGTGGCTGCACCGTATTCTTATATCGCGTTAGTCAATCAAGATACCATAGTTGAGCCCGGCTGTTATAAAAGGTTAGTCGCTTATTTGGAGGCTAATCCTCGGGTGGCTGTAGCCGGACCACTGGTTTTAGAAAACACCGCCGACACAATTCAATCCTGCGGAGCCATGATTAATCTTTGGACTGGAAAAATAATTAGCCGTTATCAAGGCCAAGCGCGGGCGACGGCGCCGACTGAAGCGCGGTTGGTAGATTGCATTATTGGTAATTGTTTTGTAATTAGAACTGCGGCTTTAAGTGCCATTGGTTTACTAGACGAAGGTTATTTTGCTTATTATGAGGAAGCTGATTGGTGCGTGCGAGCCAAACAACGCGGCTGGCAATGCGCCGTTGTGCCGCAAGCAGAAATTCGTCACGCTCGCGCCGGCGGTTTTCGAACATACTATATTACCCGTAACATGATTTGGTTTGAAAAAAAACACGCTGCTTTCCGGCAAAAACTATTTTTTTGGTTTTACTTTTGGTGTAGGTTTATACCCGAGCGGCTGCTTAAAAAGTCAAAACTGACTGATCTTGTCCGTGGCGCCTGGCATGGCTGGCTGCGCCGCAAGCCGAAGATGGAATAAATTT
>CAYMXY010000009.1:16728-21189 GCA_964394525.1 uncultured Gammaproteobacteria bacterium
ATGCCGAGGTTGAGGCTTAGAAATTTTTTTTAAGCTTGAGCCGTGGATGTATGTCCCCAGATTGAAACCAAGTAAGGTTAACGTTAAAGCTAATAAAATCCATTGCCCAATAGTTAATTCAATCGGCGTAATTTGAACGTTAGCCAAACGAAAAACTTCTTTGATACGACGATCTTTTAATTGAGCCGCTTTCAGTTCAAATGGTGTTTTTGGTAGTAGCATTGCCGGAAGGTCAATTGACCAATTTCCACTGGCATCAGTCTTAACTACTCGGAAAATGCTGCCAAGGCAAATAATTAAAGCAACGCGCGAATTTGCTGGCCCTTGTCCTGTTAATTCAACCAGTTGGATATTATTGGCATTAATTGGCTGCTGATCTACCACCACTTGTTTATTTACTGTTAGTAATTGGATATTCTCTTCTGGAATCGGCTGAACATTCAAATTGAAGGCTCGTTGAGCCGGCATGAAAAATAGCGCCAAATAAGCAAACATCGTTAAGAAGAAAAAAGCAGCGGCTAATCTTAAAAAATATTTGCGATCCGCCAGAGGGTGCCGCCGTTGTTTTATGACCCACCACAACAATTCGGCTATACCAATCAACCCTAATATAATCAAACCACCAATCAACCATTTCCATTTGGTTGCGTCTAAATACTCAAATTTGACAAACCGAGCTATTTCTTTAGTTTTTGTTTTAAGATCGCCCTTGGTGGCAGTAAATAAAGCAGCGTATTCAGCATCAGCAAGCGGCGCTGTGGGCATAGTTACTTGCCAGCGTCCGGCAACATCAGAAGTAGTGTAAAAATTTTGATCAGACGGACAAATTTCCACAGTGACATCGGCCTCAGGCAAAGTCTTTCCTTCCAAAATTATTTCTTCTGTTCCTGATGGCAATAATTTATCTTTGATTTCCTGTATAATTTCTTCGGTTAATCCTATTACTGGAGTGGGTAGCCACTGTTTGAAAGAATTGTCCGGCAAGATTGGGTTAACTTCGATTAATTCGGTATCCTCTGGCTCTTCAATTTCAGAATCAGTCAGCGGCACGGTTTCCTCTAGCTGTTCTTCTTCTGTTGGAATTACAATTTCTGTTTCAGTTTCTGTTTTTTCTTCCGGAGTAGTTGGTTGAATTATTTCTTCCGTTTCTCCTTCAGTTGGTGTTGGTTCAACTACTTCCTCAGTTGGTTCAATTTCTTCCTCTTGTGTCGGCGTTGGTTCTGTCTCCTTTTCATCCTTTTCCGTTTCTTCTTCAGTATCTTCTTCTGTCTCTTCTTCCTCCTCTTCTTCGTCGCTACTAGTTTCGGCTCGGGCTAATTCAAAATCTATCGTGACGGTATTGCCTACGTTCAATTCACTACTTTTACTGTTCGTCTCTTCGTATCCACTCACTGGACCGAGAATAACTTCAAAAGTACCTTCACCTAATCGGTGCCATCATTAGCGGTAGTTGCCGTCAATTCCAAATTGTTATCCAGTTGACGCAATATCACGGTTACATTTTTTAGAGGTTGACCAGTATTATTATCCGTGATTACACCTTGAATAATTCCAGTTTCAATCTCAAGCGTGATTGAATTCGAGCTTACTGGTTCGCTTAACTCGTTGGCAGTAAGGGTGGCTGCTGGCAATACCAACTGCGACTCACCCAAATATGGATGGTCAATTTCAATGATATATTCAATCGTGCCCGAGCGATTAGTAGTATCATCACGATCAGTAATGGTCTCAAGGTTAAGTTGCATGGTACCAGCACTAACTACTTCATCGGCTACTGAAGTACCATTGAGGTTGATCGAGCCAGCTACTAAACTGGCACCAGTGGGAATATTATCGCTAACAATTGGCGAGGTGGCATCGCCATCTCCCTCATTCTCGTAGCTCAACACAATTTTTACTCTATCTTCTGGCCCAACTGCTCCACTAACCGTGATCCAACTTGCCAATACCAACCCCTTAGGCAATATCAATTGTTGAACAAATAAAGTGACAGTAAATCCAATCATGGCGGCTGAAAACAATAAACGTGCGGCTTGTAATTTCACTTTGAATTGACTAAACGATCGATCGGTAATAAGTTGGTTCTTCTTCATGAAGATGTGTCGAAACACTGCGGCCGGAACGCTGAACAGCAGGGCGTAAAAATGATATGGTTTTCTGGCATGTCGAAATAGGATAATGCAGGAAATCGCAAAGGCAATAACAAATACAGACATCAGTAAATAAATAATCGCTGAAGCGGCGGCGCTGGCCGACTCACCTTCAAAAGTGGTTGCCCCGTAAACCGGCTGCAAGATAGATAAAAAATTCAGTCGTTGCCACAATACGTCTAACCCACTGCTGATAATGCCGGAAAGTTGCACTTCGGCTGCTTTGGTTATGGTTAATTCTGGCACCAGCTCTTGATTGGTGTAAAATGTTTGGACCGTTGACCAACTGGATGTTAAACCATCTGGATCAATTGTGCGAACTACATAGTAGTAAGTTGTTTCATCAGACAAAGTAATTGTTACGCTCGCTTGTGTTTGGCCGCTACTGGTGGTTGAAGAAAAATCATATGTGGAGGTTGGATCAGAGTTTGTGCCGAGTCTAATTTCGTACCTTAATTCCGATGCGCTATTATCCACATCGGTCGCGGCTGACCACGAAATAGTCGGCTGTAGTGATGAGGTGGTATCGCTATTACTTGGCGAGAAACCGCTGGTCGGCACTGACGGTGTGTCGTTTACCGCGGAAATAGTAATTGTAACTGTGGCTGTGTTACTGTCATCAGTTCCGTCGTTGGCTTTAAAAGTAAAACTATCAGAACCAGTGGCGTTGGCGCTGGGCGTATAAGTAATTGAGGCACCAGAGCCGGAAATTGTTCCTTTGCTTGGATTAGCAACAATAGAAAAAGTTAAGCTGCTGCTCTCGGTGTCTGATCCAGTCAGTGTAATCGACTTGGCTGTGTCTTCGGTTACTGATACAGATTGATTATCAGCGGTCGGCGCGTCGTTGACTGAACTGACGCTGATGGCAACAGTAGCAGTATTGCTGTTTACCGTTCCGTCGTTGGCGCGGAAAGTGAAGCTGTCACTGCCGTTGTAATTACTGGTTGGTGTAAAAGTTAAATTTGGCGCAGTGCCGGAAAGTGTTCCGTGGCTGGGTTGAGTTAAAACCGTGTAAGTTAAAGAGTCGCCGTCTACATCGGAAGCACTTAGTGTTATTGATTTGGCCGTGTCTTCATTGGTTGAAACTGTTTGATCAGAAGCTACCGGTGCGTCATTAACGCTAGAGATGCTAATACTTACTGTTGCGGTGCTGCTATTTACCGAGCCGTCGTTGGTGCGATAAGTAAAGCTATCCGAACCATTTTGATCGGTTGACGGCGTGTAAGTTAAATTTGGCGCGGTGCCGGAAAGTGTGCCTTTGCTTGGGTTAGTAAGAACCGTGTATGTAACCGAGCTGCCTTCCGGATCAGAGCCGGTTAAGGTAACGGTCTTGCTGGTTTCTTCAGCGGTAGTGAACGAAATGTTATCCGCGCTGGGCGCTTGATTAGTGCAAGTAAAATCCCAGTTGGTGTTGCTGCCCGAATCGGTGGAATTAGTGGCGCAAATTGTTTGACCGCTTGATGCATTTGAATCTTTGGCGTCTACATAAGCCACTGAATGGCTGCCTTGCACGTTAAGATTCCAAGCCGTGCCAGTGCTGGTGCTGCGCAGCGTTATTTTATTTCCTGAACCAGATGAGCCGGTTAATGTAAGCGCGCCATTAATTGTTTTAGTGCTGCCGGCAGTAAAATTTACGGTTTTTGCGGCTGTGGCGATAGTTAAATTGTAAAAGATTGTGCCGGTTAAGGTGCTAGTTGCGGTAGTATCTAACGTTACTGTACCGGCGTTAGGGTCAAACGTGCCGCCGCTTGTGTCTAAACTGCCGCCAATCGTTAACGCGCGCGGCGCAATCAGTGTTCCTTGGGTGATAGTAACATTGCCGTTGGCGTCAATCGAATTTAAGGGCGTGTTGATGTTATCTATCCAACCTTTGTCCGAGCCGGAATTATTGGTTGCATCTTTAACGTACTTCCAAGTTAACGTGTGCGTGCCGGCGCTTAACGTTGTGGCAACTTGCGTCCAATCAACTGTTCCGGAAATACGATTAGTATAACCCGAAGACGACGTGCAGGAATTATTATCCACGCAAAATAACAAAAAGTCGTAATCTTCTTCCGAACTGACTTTCCAATAAAACGTCAAATTACTTTCAGAGGCGACTGTAACAGATTCGCGTAAATAACTTTCTTGACTGGCAGAAATAGCGCCGGAGGCAACAGCTTGCGATCCATTTTGAACAGTTCCGGTGTCAGCTTGCCAGTTAGCATCGCCGCCGTTAGTCCAACCAGATGGCGGAAACGAGCCTTCAAAATTTTCGGAAAAACCGGCAGAGTCCATGCCGGACAATGTATCCCCGGCGTCGGTCATGTTT
>CAYMXY010000010.1:0-5215 GCA_964394525.1 uncultured Gammaproteobacteria bacterium
GTAATTATGACGGTTTATTTTGAAATTGATAAAGTGATGCTGCGTATTTTGCAAAATACCGGTTTAGTTGATATTGCCCCCGGCGACATCGCGCGCTACACCGCCGCCTCGCAAATAATTGTGTTCTTGCTGATTTTTCATCGCATTGGGTTGCAAGTGATTACGCCGTATCTTTACGGCAATTATCCCAATAATTTAGAACGATATCGCCGAATTGTTCGCTTAGCCACGCGTTATTTAGGCGCTTTTGGTATGGGTTTAGGCGTTGGCATTTTTGTATTGGCTGATGACATAATGCAACTTATTTATAAAGAAGCCTTATGGGCGGCGGCGCCGGTGTTGCGTTTTTTTGGAATATTTTTAATAATTCGCTTTATTGGTATTACTTCTAGTCAAATTTTTGCCACCACCGGCAATCAACCAAAACGCACTAAGCAGGAGGGTTTGGGCGTGGTGCTGAATATTGTCCTTGATATTATTCTTATCCCCTTCTTTGGATTTATGGGCTGCGCTATTGCCACGCTAGTTACCGAAACTGTTACGCAATCGGTTTTTTATGTAATGACCCGGCGACTGATTCAAGATTCGTTATGGTTAACTATCAAAAAAATTCTGCCGGCCGCTGTCGCTGGCGTAGGTATGGGGTTACTTATTTTCTGGCTTAAACCTTTCACCACAATTTGGCTGCTTATTCCATTAGGCGCTCTATTTTACGGCGCTCTTCTTTGGCTATTTCGTTTTTTTAACGCTTCAGACCGAGCGTTAATTCGCTCTGGGCGTTGATATTTTTATAAATCATAGTAATCTAAATTCTTGCTGCACTAACATTGCAGCAAAAAGTATAGGGGAACCGAGGAGCGAAGGTTAAAAACAACGCCCCTCGGTTCCAAGCGCTGGCTTACTCGCGCCTACACAGCACCAGGCAGTACTGATCCCAGCTAGAAGCCATATAAATCCAGTGCCGCCGCCAGGTATCGCCAAACCAAATAAAACACAGCAACAAGTCTCCAAACGGCGCGGTGATCATAATGAAGCGGTGGTTGGTAACCAAGATGTAGGGCCGAAACGATTCCGGCAATGATTCCAGCGCTACATCAATCACCCCGACTCCAAAATAACCGATCACACCGCCATTGGCACGGTTAGCGCGGGCGAGCATCGTGGTAGTATCCACGACTACCTCGTCGTTATGCAAAAAGCCAACCGCCTCGAAGTAATGGTCCCCAATAGTAAAGGGAATCTTAATGTCCCGATGAATCATGATTCACCTTTGCTTGTTAAAAACCTCTAGTAGCGACGAAGTACAAGCCAACGAACATCATTAACGAAGAACCGCGGCCATGCCAAATCCCGGTTCCACTTGCCGGCAAACCAGTAGAAAAAGAAAACGTACCGCGGATCCATGTCGTCGTGCCGACCGGTGAGCAGGTTATAGCACTGCAGGTACGCAGGCAGCGACTCGAGGTGATTCTGAAGATAGGTCTCGTCCTCGTAGCCGATGGCATTGCCATTCACGCCACCGTTGGCCGAGATAGCGACAGCCTCGAAGCGGCGGTCGCCGACCACAAACTGGAAATAACCATGCTGGTGACAGGTGTCAGCCATAGCATCCTCCATTGCCAGTCGCTGGTGATGATACGCGAGCGAGTTCGTTCACTCGGCAGCCAGCAGAATAAACACAAATCTTTATGAATATTCTGCCGACGCCGAGTAATAGAACATTAGCCTTGCGCTAAATTGTAAAAGAACGAAAAAACCCGCTTTCACTAGCGGGTTTCAATAAGATAATGATAAACAAAATATCTAGCCAGCTAGTGGTTCATAAATAGATTTAGAACTAGATACTATCAATATTTTATCTATCATAGATATAGCTTAAATCGATGATAATTTTTTGTCAATCCCACTTGTGAATTACTTATAATTCTTCTGGGTCAGCCAACAGAATGTTTTTATTTTTCAAAATGTCTTTGATAGATAGAATGGTCTCCAATATTAACTAAAACAACAACCTTACCCTCTATTCTAAAAATAACTCTGATCTGATAGGTTACTGAGAAAGCATAATAATCCAAATTTTTCAATTTATTGGTGCGTAATTGCGGATGATAAATATCGCCTTGAAAAAGTTCGACTTTTTGCCAGGCTTTCTTTTGAAGTTGTATTGGTAATTTTTTAAATGAGCGCTGGAAATGCGATGAATACTCCAGTTCCATATTACTCTATTCAATAAGATCCTTTAACGAAGTAAGTTTCTTTGTTTCGCCGGCTCGATATTCTTGCATAGCTTCGTCACCGATACGTTGAATATATTCATAATCATAAGGATAATTATCAGAATCATCATGCACTAAATGTAAATCGTGACGCAAAAGATCGCGTATATATTCTGAAATATTACTATAGCCAGATTTATCAATACGTTCATTAATTAATTGACTTAAAGTTTTATTCAATGAAACATTAATATTCATAAATAAAGAGAAATTATTATATTACTTTATAAAAGTATGGTATCATAAAGGAAATTATTGTCAAGACGCCACGTCCACAGAGCTGCGATTCGGTTTATTGGATTGCCGATAAGTGCTGATAAGTTGTTTGAGCAACAATAGCGGCGTTGGTAATAATATCAACCACAAAACGTAATAATTGAGATTAAACAGCGCGCCGAAGGCTAACAAAAACGTAATCACATCAACCGTACCAATGTGCAAGCCTGAACGTAAAATTATTTCTGGTTTTCGTTCAGCTAAAAAAATGCTCTTTTTAGCCTCGCGTAGATAACCAACTAAAGTATTAGCTAGCGCCGTTGCTAAAACCAAATAAATAATCCACGGGCTATGTCCAAGCTGGCCGGAAAGTAAAACTTTTAAATCAACCGGCGCAGTGGCGATAGGCGCGTAATTATAAATCTGCCAACCAATCGCCACCAACCACAAAATTTCCTTGGTGCGATCGGAAGTGCTGTCAAACCAAATACCAAATTTGCTGCCGCGGCCGGTCATACGGGCAATTTCGCCGTCGGAACAATCAAAAGCAAACGATAACTGTATCATCACAAACGCCAGCAGCCTCGCCCACCAGTACGGATACATTAAACCAACCGCGCCAATCACTCCCACTACAAACGAGATAATTGTCACATCCGGCGCGGATATGCCCTTAACATACTTCAACATATAAAAAGTCAACACTTTGGAAATGCGCCGATAAATCAGCCGACTAAAAATACTGTCATGCGGCTGTTGATAAGCCTTAATTTCATTGATTGTTCGCGGTAATGGCATAGATAGTTACATTAGGTTGAAAGCTATATTGCATAACCAACAATGGATCAGACAAGGCCAGTTGATGCAAGAAACGTTGTTCATCGGCGCTGGCTGTAGCATCATACCATAAAAATAACTGGTAGTTTTTTTGTAATTCGCTGATGAAAGCTAAAAATTGATTAAGCTCGGGCTGTTCATTAGGCTTTCCGGGAAAACGAATAACGCGCAAATCACTGTGCGCCATAATCATTTCAGCAATTCCTCCTTTGTATGAACCAAGCATCAGCAGTAGTGGTGGACGCTGACCGATTGACTTAGCCGCCGGCTTGCTAGGTTTTGTGACATCCTCAGTCGCTGTATAGTTAGCCGCCGCCTGTTCGGTGATGAAGTTACTTAAATTTTTCAGCGTTGCGAAATCGTCCACTGTTAAAGATTTGTAAACCGGTTCAGCCGAACGCACTCGGTCATTAAGTTGCGCTACGGCCGACCGCTGCATCAGAAAAAAAGACACTACCGCCAAAATGGTAAAAAACTGTTGCCAGCGTCCACTTAAATGCAACCAGCGTTGTAAATATGTTGGCGCCGTCAGCAAGCCATAAGCGGCCATTACCGCGACAGCCGGCAACAACGGCAAAATATACCTTGGATATGGATTTATCCACATGGCAAACAGCAGATAAATCAAACCAAACCACAACCCAAAACTAATAGCTAATCGCCGGTTTGTTCGCCACAACGCGACTAAGCCAACAACGGCCAGCAGCAACCATGGTTGCCACAAATTAAACCCTTTCATTACCTGCCAATACTGCCGTAGACCACCAACACCGGGTTTAAATTTACCCTGATTATTAATCAGATTGCTAAATTGCAAAGATTGAATATGATCAAGATTTGAAGTGATGGCAATGCGCGAAATATCTTTTTCTCGAAATTTTTCTTTGTGAAGAGTGATAGTAACGGAATTCCAAATAGTAACGCTCAACGCAACAAGCAATCCAACGGCCACGACCCCAAACCAATGCCACTTCTGCCTGCGCGAAGAGGCTTTCTCTTTTGTTCGTTCCGGCCAAAGCAAAATTATTAAAGGTACCACTAGCACAGCGCTGGTTTCACGAATGTTAACACTATAGCCAAATGCTAATCCGGCAACTGCCAACAACCCATAACCTAGCCACCGCCGACTGCGGCCAGAGCCAGATTCACCATGCTCACTAACCAGCCTCCTTCCCTGCCACCCAGCCAGCACGCTTATCAACCAAAACGCCAATGACGGAATTTCCCGCATCGGCTCCGCCACGGCATAGTTGGCAAAAACATCCGCCAAGCCAACCCCAACGGCAGATACTAAACCGGCAACGCGTTTTAATGCTGCCGTCAACGGCAGCAGCCAAACCCCCAATAGATACGTTAATACAACTACCGCCACCGCCGCTACCGGTACCACATTATACATCGCCAGTTCATTGCCCGCCGCGGCCGCAGTCAAAACCATCAAGACGCTTAACCCAATTGGATAACGCGATGCTATCCATCCCTGTGGCGATATAATTTCATGATGAGCCGGCGCCACAAAGCGCGCCAACCGCTCCTCGCCAAAAAATTTCAAGGCTTGTTGCACCAACGCATCCTGCCGCACTAACGGTTCGCCGCGAGCAAGTTGGCTGGCAGTATAAATATAACCCGGCGCGTCATCGCCCCAAGCGCCGACAGCATGATGCCAAACAAACCAAATACCAAAAATAACAGTCAGCGCGGCTATCAACCCAACATCAACCAACCACCAATAACCTAAACTGCGCCGCTTACTACTAAGATCACTCATACAGCCGCTTGTTCTAACAATCCTTTGGCGATCAATTGATCTACTATATTCTTAAGCGCTTCATCAATACTCAACTTTTCCGTATCCACCAAAATTTCAGGTTGGGTTGGTTCTTCAT
>CAYMXY010000010.1:5225-8331 GCA_964394525.1 uncultured Gammaproteobacteria bacterium
GCGCCGAAATACCGGTAAATTCTGGAATGGCTCCAGCTCGCGCCTTAGCATATAATCCCTTGACGTCACGCCGTTCACATTCGCCTAAAGCGCAACGCACATACACTTCAATAAATTCGTTAGGTTCAACCAATTGTCGTACCAAGTCGCGATCCGCCCGATAAGGTGAAATAAATGCGGTCATCACTATCACTCCGGCATCAACAAATAATTTGGCCACTTCGCCGATGCGACGAATATTTTCCGTGCGATCGGCTGGGGAAAAACCTAAATTATTATTTAAACCATGCCGGATGTTATCACCGTCCAGCCGATACACCAAATTGCCGCGGGAAAATAAATATTCTTCTAAGGCCACGCTTAAAGTTGACTTACCGGATCCGGACAAACCGGTAAACCATAAAATAAAACTTGGCTGGTGTAATTGCTGGCGGCGCTGCGCTTTACTCACGGCGCTGTGATGCCAAGTTATATTGTTCATGGTTGACCGGTTGTTAAACGAATCAATTCGGCTTGAATTTTAGGAAAAAATTCATTCAATCGTTCCGCTGGAATTATTATGCCAGCCACTTCTTCCTTACCGCCGGCATTCAACCCTAAACTGTGAGCAAATTTAATCATCAACCGCACATCTAACGAGTGCTGCCGTCGCCGGATATAACAGGTGAACTGCTGGTGGGTTTGCTGCCGAGTGAAAATTACCGCCTCCGGATATTGCCGCGACAAGTGGCGAGTGACGTGCGACAAAATGTGCAGTGGTGTAGATATTTCCCAAAACATCAATTTAGGTGCGACTGCGGTTGGCGGTTGCGCAGCGCATCGTTCAATTTCAGCTTCAATCTTGTGTAAATTATCTTGTAGTCGCACATCACTCAAGATGGCTATCGGATCATCTTGCAATAATTGCACCGTTTCAGCGATGCCGGCATAGTCGTCAACCATATAACTGGAATCAATTAACCGACGCGCCTCTAATAATTGACCAAATGTAAGTTGATATTCGGCCATCACGGCTCGCACATAAGGGTAATAGATCTCGTCCTGCTGAATAGCTTCCTCCCTGTCCCCGACCATGGCAATCACCGGCAGCAGGTCATAAGGCAAATTTAACAACACCGCCAAGTGTGAAGCGCAAGCCGGATGTGGTTTATTGTAATAATGCACATTTGAGTGAGGCGCCGGATGATGGTGATGGTCAAAAAAATAAACTTGCTCGGGCCAGCGCTGCGCCAATGACTGCACTGTGTCCGCCGGAAAATTAAGATCGCAGGTCACCACGAATTGATAACCTTGTTGTTGTAGATAATTGAGTTGATCCTCGGTCAGATAATAATTGGTGATGGTGGGCATGAACAAATCTAGTTTTACGTCTGGCCAATGATGACTAAAATACCGACGCACGATCGCCGCCGAAACAATGCCGTCGGTGTCCCAGTGATGAATCACCACACCGCGTTTAAGACCAATCGTATCAAGAAATATTGGCGCAAGGCTTTCTGGCATAGGTGTGAATTGGGTTTAAGCGACAAAAATTTGTTTAACTTGATGCAATAATAAATTAGATATTTCCGGACGCATGATTGTTTCCGGTACTACTTCGCCGGCTTGCAATAATTTGCGAATGCGTGTGCCAGACGGGCCGGTACGCACTGCTTCAGCATGCGCACAGGTTTTGCTGGTGGCGACTGTTTCGCAGGAACGACAATGAAAGCTATTTTCTAGTTTCAAAATGGTAATATCGATATCGTCAATCATATCAAAAATTTCCTGCGCCGCGTAAGTTCCGTAATAATTGCCTACGCCGGCGTGATCTCGCCCAATAATGAAATGAGTACAACCGAAATTCTTGCGAATAATGGCATGCAGCACCGCCTCGCGCGGGCCGGCATAACGCATTTGCAAAGGTAAGATAGATAGTACCGCCCGATCGCGCGGATAAACCTGTTTTACCATGTAATTATAGGTTGCTAAAATTGCTTCGTCGGTAAAATCGCCAGCCTTTTTTTTGCCGATCACCGGGTTAATAAATAAACCGTCGGTTAGTTCCAAACCGACGCGTTGTAAGTATTCATGGGCGCGGTGTGGCGCATTGCGGGTTTGAAAGCCGGTCACGGTGCGCCATCCTTTTTCACGAAATAACAAACGGGTTTCCTGCGGGTCAAGATTATAATGGTTAAACGGTTCTTTGGAATTATCAATCAATTCAATCTCGCCGCCTAAAACTGTATTTGGTAATGAATACAACTCCCGCACACCGGGATGTTCTTGATCGGTGGTGGCAAAAACGTGTTCCGCTGTTAAATGTTTATCGATGGTATATTTATCTTCCACCATCATTAAGGCAATTGGTTCAGACGCGGCCGAAACCAGCAACACTTGTTCGCCGATACTTATTTCGCTGGCCAAAGTCGGATCAACCGCCAAAATAAACGGAATTGGCCAAAGGGTGCCGTTGGCCAACTTCATTTCTTTCACCACGCCGGTAAAATCGGCTTCGTTCATAAATCCATCCAGCGGACTATAAACTCCGCGCGCAATGTTTTTCACATCCTTTATCAATTCTTCATCAATCGTAATTTGGCGCAAACTGGCAGCGCGCGCTCGCCAATGGTCGGCATCGGCCGCGCGCAAAACCCGATTCACCAACACATTGCCATGGGGCGGTAAAGCCATAACCGCTCAACTAATCGAGATAACCGAGATTTTTCAGACGCTCTCGGATTTTATCTTCGTCTTCTTTTGAATAGCGTTGACTGGAATCTGGAGTTGCTGCCACTGCGTTACTGGCACCGCTTGATTGCTTTTTTTTGATCACCACTTGTTCAAGAATATAGCTGACATAGTCATTAACGTTTGAAAATTCCTTGCTGTTAGCAGCAATACTTTTAAGCTCTTCATAAAGTTTGTCTGATAATTGAACGCTCGCCATAATAAAACTGTTAATGAATTAAGAAGTTATTGACTGCCAGACCGAACGATATTGTTTACCAACACTGTCCCATGAAAAATATCGTTGAATGGCTTGTTGAATATCGCTAGCGCCTAAGCTTGGTTGAGCCAGTTCATGCTGAATCCGCTCCTGCCAAGCTGTTGCGCTAGAAGATTC
>CAYMXY010000010.1:8344-21064 GCA_964394525.1 uncultured Gammaproteobacteria bacterium
ACCAGTCACACCGTCAATCACGGCATCTTGAATACCTTCCAATTTGCTGGCGATTACTGGCGTACCGGCGGCGGCCGCTTCCAGTGCCACCATACCAAAGCCTTCAATATCATTGGCTACTGGTTGATTAGGCATAATCAATAAATTTGCCTGCAAATATAGTTGACGTAACTCTTCATCTGACATTCCACCACCGCCAACAATTTTATACTCGATATTACCAGGTAACAGCGGCATAACATTTTTAGAGAACCAGTCAAATCCCTTACGCGGCACCGGTCTACCAACACTCAACAATAATGGCTGATTAGATATTATTTTTTTACCCTGCCACTTGGCAACATTAATGCCGTTGGGGATTACTCGGATTCGATCAGCGAGCATGCCATGGTTGTTCAATAAAGCAGCCGTTTGTTGGCTAACACAAATAATAGCGTGGTAGCGGCGCAAAGCCGGCCATAATAGCCATTGATAACCAAATTTTCGATAAGTAACATCTAACCCATGTAGGGTGAGACTAATCGGTTTTCTAGTAAGCCAATGCAAAACAACACCCAACCACGCTAATACACCATCACCAAGATGAATCACCTCAACTTTTCGCCCCAATTGCCAACCGCGCACAATAGCATACGGCAACCACCATAATAAATGAGCCTGCGATCGCCGCCGCAAAGCTATCACCCAACAATCGGGCTGCACCGCTTCATATAAACCAGCGCTAAATCGTTCCATTCCACCAACGCTCGGCGGAAATTTACGCGTGATAAATAAAATTTTAGCCATGATGGTAAATCAGGGCGACGCCTTAGCGCAGCCCTAACAAATTATTCAGAATGGTGTGAATCTAATTCCAATTTTTTGACTCGATACAACACTTCCTCGGTGATTTTGCGATGCCAACCAATCGAGGAACCCAACAAGCCGAGTACTACATTAATGTATCCCAAAATAATGCACATGGCACCAATCACAATTGATTGTAAGTGCCCGCTGCCCTGCCCCAAAAAATATAAGTAAAAAAACCTGCCAATTGGAATAAGACCGATCAAAGTTAGCCCTAAACCGATTACTCCAAAAAAACGCAACGGCCGAAAAATAACAATGTTACGCACTATATTCCAACCGGCTTTCCAAACGTGACTGGGCACATTTTTTATCAAACGCGACGGGCGCTGCACCGGCCGATCAGCGATTGGCACTTCAACTGTGGTTAATCCTAAATCGTGCGCCGACAACAAAGTGGTGTGCACGTAAGTATGTGTCGAATAAATTCCCAAGCGCAAGGCTGCTTCACGACTATACGCCCGAAAACCGGTAGAAACATCGTAACGCGGCAATCCCGCCCATTTGGTCATCACGAAGCTGCCTAGTTTATTGAAAGTGCGATGTTTAGTGTTTAAAATTTTGCGGGAGCCAATGGCGATATCAGCCCGGCCGGCCAAAATAGGCGCGATCAATTCACTAATTTTTGACTGATCGTAATGATTATCGCCATCGGTGTTAACAATAATATCAGCGCCACGCGCCACTGCTTCCCAAAGTGCTTGCTGAAAACTGCGCGCTAAGCCTAAATTTTTAGAATGAGAAATTACTGCATCAGCGCCGGCCTGCTGCGCCACGGCAGGAGTGTTATCAGTTGAGCCATCATCAATCACCATCACCTCTACTTGAGTTATGCCCGACAACGTTCGGGGAATTTCTCGAATCACCACCGCAATATTTTCTTCTTCGTTATAGCACGGAATAGTGACGATTAATTTCATACTTTAATCATTCGGCCGGCCGACCGAATAATAATGATAACCCAATTCTCGCATCATTTGTGGCTTCAGTAAATTGCGGCCATCAAATACGACTGGTGCCTTTAATAATTGTTTAATTTCCGCCCAATCAAATTCCTTAAATTCTTTCCACTCGGTTAACAACAAAATGGCATCGGCACCTTTGGCCGCTGCCTTAGGGTCATCGACAAAACGGACATTTTCCGGCAATACTTTGCGTGCCGCCGCGGTTGCTTGATAATCAAACGCTATTATTTCTGCGCCGGTTGGCACCAATTGTTGAATGATATCAATGGCCGCCGATTCGCGAATATCGTCGGTGTTGTCTTTGAACGCCAACCCAAAAACTGCCAATTTTTTTCCGCGCAAATCGCCGCCAAAATACTGCTTCACTTGTTCAATAAAATGTCGCCGTTGATTGCGGTTCACTTCAATCACCCCTTGTAACAGACGAAAATCATAGCCAGACGCGCCGGCCATTTGATGCAATGCCGACACATCTTTAGGAAAACACGATCCACCCCAACCAATGCCGGCTTTTAAAAATTTAGGACCAATGCGATGATCCAAGCCGATGCCATAAGACACTTCTTCAATGTCGGCGGCAGTACGTTCACAAATTTGAGCAATTTCATTGATGAACGAAATTTTGGTGGCTAAAAACGCGTTCGAAGCATATTTAATCAATTCGGCCGACTCAACTGTGGTAATAACTTTTTGACCTTTAATCAATTTGAAAGTATCTAGCAGGATGTCGCTGGTACGGTCGTTATCCACGCCGATAATAATGCGATCCGGCGCAAAAAAATCATCTACTGCGCAACCTTCGCGCAAAAATTCCGGACAAGAGGCGATGTCAAACTGACCGTGGAAATTGCGGCCAATTCGCTCCGCCACTTGCCGCGCCGTGCCCACCGGCACGGTAGACTTATTTACCACCACGGCATAGCTTTGTAATTGCTGGCCGATGGTGTCGGCAGCAGCAAAAACATATTGCAAATCGGCCTTACCATTAGTATCAGCCGGTGTGCCGACGGCAATAAAAATAACTTGCGCAGCTGGAATGGCTTCGCTCCCGTCGGCCGTAAAACATAGCCGTCCCGCCTGACTATTATGATGTACCACCGATTCCAAACCCGGCTCAAAAATTGGCACTTCGCCGCGCTCCAAACGCGAAATTTTTTCTTCATCAATATCAACACAAGTCACCTCGTGACCAATATCCGCTAAACATGCTCCTGTTACTAAACCAACGTAACCTGTACCAATGACAGCTATTTTCATAAAGTCTGCATACTATACGAAGATCAGGCTGGCTTGTCAACCATTGCGCCTTGTCTGGGCGATGCTGGCGTAAGTTAATACCCGGCTACCAAGCATATCGGCGACTGTTTGTTTTAATCCTTCATCCAACGCCACCACCGGAAACCAACCTAAGCGCTGTTTCGCTTTGCGAATATCGGCCAATCCCGGTTTGGTTAAATTAGGCAACGCCTCGGCAAATTTTATTTCAGAGCGAGATTCGGTAAAAGTTATTATTTTTTTGGCAATCTCCAACATGCTGTATTTTTCTGGACTTCCCAAATTAACCGGACCAATCACCTGATAATTCATCAATTTCAACAAACCATCAACAATATCATTGATAAACAATAGGTATTAGTTTCGGAGCCGTCGCCATAAATCAAAACTTCTTTGCCTTCGGCCGCTGCCAAAACAAAATCCGGAATCATCCGGCCGCTGTTAATAGCCATGCGCGGGCCGTAAGTGTTAAATAAGCGAGCCACCCGCACATCTACACCAAACTGTTTGGCAAAACTGAATACAAAACTCTCGGCGAATCGTTTACCTTCATTATAACAACTGCGCGGACCAATCGGGTCAACATAACCCCAGTAATCTTCGGCAAACACTTCTTGCCCGGCTAGTGGTGCGCCGTAAACCGACGAAGAAGAAGCCAATAAATACTTGGCATGGTATTGCCGCGCCAACTCCAACGTATTACGCACCACCTGTGAATTAGCCAGTAACGTAGCGTAAACATTCTGTTCAAAATTATGTTTATTGGTCGGCGTGGCGAGATTATAAATCTCCTGTACCCCTTGAAACTGAATTTGAAATTTTTCCAATTCCGGAAACTGCGCCAGCGCCAACGGTTGACTGGCATCAAAATTGATAAAAATAAAATTCGGATTGCCCAGCAGATGTTCAATATTCTGCACTCGTCCGGAAATAAAATTATCCAGACAAATAACTTTGTCGAACTTAATCAACTCGTCGCACAAATATGAGCCAATAAACCCGGCGCCTCCAACCACCAAAACATTTTTTTTATCAAAAATTGCCTGTTTCGCCATAACTAATATCTATTATACACAAACTATCGAACTCCGTCGACGTGCGCGTGAACCAAAAAACAGCAAACTGCAGGCAACTTAAGGCACAGCCGCGGTTTATTGGGAAAATTTTGCGGATTTTAATTGTGTTGCTAACCGCGGCGCTTGGCAGCTCGGCAATAATGTTTGATACAATAGCTGCGTTTTGTTGGTGATATCATTCCAATGATAGCGCGCTAAAATTTGGCTGCGAGCGCGCTTACCCAGTTGAGTCAACTCATCCGCCGGCAACCTTAAGATTTTTTCTAACCCCGTTTGTAAGGCCGCCACCTGACCGCTGGCAAAAGTCAATCCCAGTCCACTAATAACCTCCAGATTAGCCGGAATATCCGAAGCCAGCACTGGTAAACCGTAAGCAGCAGCTTCCAATAACACTAACGGCAACCCTTCCGACTGAGACGGCAACACAAAACAATAAGCATTAGCATACAATTCAGCCAAAGTTTTACCAATTTGCGCGCCAGTAAAAATTATGCGCGGGTCGTTAGCTGCCAAAGCCGTTAATTCTTTGCCATAAGCTTCGGTAAAAGCCGTCTCGCCGACAATTACTAATTTTTTATCAGTCACGATGCCCTTAAACGCGTTAATCAAATAGTGCGCGCCTTTGTGCGGCACCAAGCGAGCCACCATCAGAATATATTCATTTGGCTGCAAACCGAACTGCTCGGTAATAATGCTAGCTTGCGGCGCTGTCATTTCCGCAACACCATTTGGAATATAAACCAATTTACGACCGTACAATTCGTAGGCGTATTGCTGTAAATTTTTCGACACGGCAATTACTTCATGAGCAAAATTCATAGCCATCCATTCACCCAACCACAGCATTAATTTAGACACTTTCCCCCATTTTTGGTGCTGCCGATCGAGACAGTGAAAAGTGACAACCACCTTGGCTTGCGGCCGCAGCAAACGCGCTAACCACGTTAATAAAGCCGGACCAACAGCATGTAAGTGAATAATGTCCGGACGCTCTTTAATTGTAGCGTGTAGCACAGCCAAAAAAGTGTGGCTAATAGCATCTAAATGTTTAGTGCGCAGTGACGGTAAACTTACCAACTGCACGCCCTGATAACGCTTCAAACTTTTAGCCGTGTACCATGGGCGCGTGTAAACGATTACTTCATTGTTGGCATCTTCCGCCAAACGCACGGCCAACTCTTCAGCGTGCCGCTCGACACCGCCGACGACCGCTGGGATTCCTTTTTGCCCAATAAATACTATTTTCATAACGCGCAACATTATCACGCTGTTATAAATTTGTCAAGGCAACTGTAGGCAACGGCCGGCTAACTTATAAAAACATGTTAAAAAAGCGCTTTAATTTCTCCAAGCCATTCAGCGCGGTAACGTTTTGAATAACCAGCGCGGATAGTATTTAACAAAAGCAGCCAACCGTTCGCCCACCAGATCCCAAGCCAGAAAAGCGGCCGGCGGCGGAAATGTTTACGTCGCAGGTAACGGCGGTTGACAATCCGCATTACACCGAAAGCGCGCCAATCACGGCCGCTGGGCGAATGTTCATGCCGCACGTTTATTACCGGTGCAACCCACAATTCACCGCGGGTTTTAGCCAGTAAACTAAAATCTAAATCCTCACCTAAGCCGTAACCAGTCAACTGTTCATCGAATTTTATATCTTTCACCAAAGGCCAGCGGTAACACATAAAAGCGCCCGGCAGCCAGTCAACAGTTTGTGGCTGGCTGGCGCGGTTAATAATATTAAACAATCCATTAGTTAAGCCAAACGGTTTAGCGGTATAAAGCAACGCTAAACGCCCGAATGTGCGTTTAATTAAACCAGCTTTAGCTTCTCCTTCAATCGAGCCGGTCACGCCCACTGCCACTTTATGGCTAACAAAAAAATCCTGCACTTGCGCCAATGTCTCCGTAGCCAATACTGTATCGTCATCTAAATAAACCACCACGTCAGTATCGGGTCGCACCAGACTGCGCGCCAAATTTCTTTGACGGGTGATGCCCGGTGAAGAGGTGTGATATTCAATGCCGTCAACCAATTCGGCTGGCGAAGGGCGCGCCGCTCCTCCTTCAATCACAATAATCTGATTTGGTAAGTGCGTCTGCTGCCGCAAACTTGCTAAACAGCGTTGCAATTCCACCGACCGATCCTTGGTTACAATAATACAACTTATTATCATTCGGTGGTTGGTTGAATAGCTGCTTGAATTGGCTGATCGGTTAGCAGTGCGCCGGCGGCGCGGGTTAATACTGTACCGGTGAAACTGTCGCGCGCCGTAAAAATAGTGTCGTTGGTCAAATGAATGCGTTTGCCAACTTGGGCGCTGTTCGGTAGTACGCGTACTTCAAAACTGGCGCCTTGCGGATAAGAAAAACTGGGAATGTTGCTGGTATGCCAGGTTACGCGCCGCGTGGTTGGATCGTAACTCATGGCGCCGCCGGCAGTGACGGCACTGTGGCCGGTCCATTCTACTTGTGAAGGTAATGTAGCGGTGATAGTGACATTATTAAGATCGTTGGTAAAATCTTCCACTTGCCAAAACACGCGCAACGCCGTCACTTCCCAAGCTTGCAGCGGGTACGGACCGTAGCCAAGTTGTTCGCCACTGCTGCCGGTGTAGCGCGCCACTTGCGAAAATTGCAAAGTGGAGTTGAATTTTGTGGTGAGGCCGCTGATTGGTGCGGCATAGGTGGTAACTCCTAAATCGGCGATGTCGGCGCTGGCTGAAACGGTGTAAGAAAAAGCAACGTTTTTTTGCCGTAACAGTGGGTAGCTGGCAACAGTAAATGTTTGCGTGCGCGTTTCACCTGGAGCCAAATTGCTATTTTGCCAACTGATAGTTGAACCATTGCGCCGACCACTGCCGCTTATGGCAATAGTGCCATAACTGGCGGGATCGCTGTTAAAATGCGCCGTTAGCTTAACGGTACTTAAAACAGCATCGCCCGTATTGGAATACTTTACAACATAACTTCCCACATCACCCACATTCAGCACGCTTGCGCCGCTAGTTTGTAATTGTAACCGCGGGGTTAATACTTCAATCGGAGTAGTTAAAACCACTTGCTGATAAACCTTTTTCTTTGAACAATCATCCAACGCTGTTACCTGCATTACCTGCGATCCTTCACCAATGGCCTTACGAAATGAACCAGTCAACGTAATAACGCCGCCTTGCCGCGCTCCTACTTCCGGCAACACTGCTCGCCAGTCGGCAGTAATTGGCACTGAACTATCATCCAGCACAAACGCCTCCGGCAAATCAAACTCTAAACAAACGTCGCGCCGCGGTTTAGCCGCGCTATTATAATACTCAACGGTCCAGTTGAATGATTCTTGATTCAAAATTTGCGGCGGTACCGAAGTTACTAATTCAAAACTGGAAGTATCCACCGTAAATTCAACCGTCACGTAATCAGAAAAAGTCTGTCCGAAGTAATGGTAATCATACAGCGCGATCACCCGATAAGTTTTATCGAAATCTCCACTAAAACGGCCGGCTAAAGTTAGGGTTTGCGTGTCTCCCGCCTCAAGGTGCGGCCATTCCCATTGTTGTTCTGCAGTCACCTCGTAACCTGCCGGCACCACAGCCTTCAAGCGCACATCGGTAATTGCCTTGTTAGTGGGAGTAAGCGTAATGTTTGTTTTTAACGGCTCGCCGCTAATAATTACTTCAGGCACGGCAACAGTCACATCCACCGTCGGCTCAATCGAGAAAAGATAAAACCATTCCCCCAACACAATGTTCGCTCCCACCAAACCTAAAATAATCAACGATAAAATAGAATCCACTATCAAATGATGCAATCGCCCTTTATAATCATCTGTCAAAAAATGCCATAAATAAGGAAATAAAATGCGGCCGGTTTTTTTTGTAACGTGCAGCGATAATTGTTTAGTGTGATGCCACAACGACATGAACAAAATATTTACTCATTAAAAATTGCGAATGACATGGCCACGATTTCATTTTTACCGTTATCATCAACGTCGCTTACCGCCAACTGCGCGCCGCTCGTTTGATTACGATCAAAGGCGTAGAAGCCCGGACGTAATTCTTTCCCGTGGCCGTTAAATATGCGTACATACGGCGCGCCTCCTTTCCCCGGAATAGTGATTATATCATCTTGACCATCGTTATTCACGTCGCCGGCAGCCACCGCCACACCGCTGCGCAAAAAAGCATCATAAGCAAAAAAACCGCTACTAACAATTTTACACTCACGATCAAGTAAACGCACTTGCGGCCCGCCGCCTTCGCCGGCGCCAACAATTATTTCTTGGCCGCGGTTTTGCGGCAGAACGTCGCCGATAGCCACATTAACGCCGCCGTTAAAATTTTCTCCATAAGGAAAACAGCCCGGATTAAGCAACGCTCCGCGCAATGAAAAAATACGCACGTGCGGGGCATTTGCTTGCGTACCAGTCACAATGCGGTAACCCTTGGTAGCGCCATCCAACCGATCCACGGCAATATTTACTCCACCGGTATACTGCACGCCATAAGGAGCAAAGCGCGCCACTTGGCCGGCTTGTCCAGCGCCGCGATACACTGTTACATAAGTGACGCCAGCCACCACGGTTGTTTCAATGTCACTTAAATAAACCACCGTGTCGCCGCCGCTGTAAGCCGAATTATAGGTGAAGAAACTGTTGCGCACTTCTTTGCCTCGGTATGAAAAAACTTTTGCGAAGGTGCCGTTGCGGTATGGCGCGTCGCTGACCTGAGCAATGCGGCCTTGCAAAATAATGCCGTCATGCGCCGGCAAATTAACACTGCCGACAATTTTCCCGTTGTTAGTTTTAGTATCCTGCGTGCCGAGGATTTTTTCAAAACCGTCTTCCAACATAACTAATTGGCTAGCTGCCGAGGAATTAACCAGCACAATGCCGCGTTCAAAATTTCTGCGCCAGACGCTTTCGCTCCAGTTACTAGCGGAAGCGGCGGGGTTTTTTATATTATACGGCCCGCCCAACGGTTTCCCTAAAGCCAAATTATATTCATCGTACCACCACAATGAACTATGCGAGTCTACCGCTTGATCAAAACTGGCAAAGCCGTCGCCCAGCAAAGTGGAAGTGAGATTATAACGCATCAATTGGTAATTGCCGGCATCAGTCGAATTAGCCACGGTATTCACTATGACAATGCGCGGCCGCACGGCTTGCTTGAGCACATCGTTATATTTAGTCATCGCGCCGCTCCAACCGCCGTCAAAAGTTGAAGGAAAGGCTTCGATCATTCGTCCGTTTAGGTAAGTATAAAAATTACCGCTGCTGTTGCATAGCACAACCGCCGAGGGGTTGCGCTGTCGAGTTTGTTTCATCATCGTAGCCATAGCGCGCTGCCAAGCGGCGTCGGTGGCCTGCCAGTTGTCGGCTTGGCCATTTTGATCAAGGTCAATTTTGTCGTCCACCCAAGCAATGTTGTTGAAACAATTATCGTAAAAAATGCCGTCCCAGTGCTGGGGATTTTTTTTAATAATTTTATTGGTCATGAATTTCGGCAGTTGCTTGCGCCAAGCGGTGGTAACATTAATTAAACGCGTTTCCGGATAAAAATTTAAGTACTCGCCGGTAGTGTTTTTCAAAAACCAATCATCGTGGTCGCTCAAGCGATGATATAATTGGTAAATTGGATTAGCGGCGTCGGTAATTGCCAGATGTTTAAGGGGCACTTCTTCGCTGGTGACGTAGGCCAAAATAACAATGTTCGGGTTGGCCTGTTTCATAATGGAAAAAGCCTCAGCATTAAGATAATGAGTCTCAAACCCGACAATGACCATGTCCCATCGCGCCAATTGTTCGGCTTCGCTGCGGCTGATGGTTGGATCTAAAAAATAATTGGCGATTCTAGGATAACTATCCGGCAAAGTTATGTTACTGCCGGCGCTAACGGGTTGCTGCCAAGCCACTAATAGCATCAGACCGAGGCTGCATATCAAGCCAAGCCGAAACCAACGGAATAATTTATGGTATCCGACTTTATGTGACAACTGAGTTATAAATTTCCAGCAATCGTTCATAATGAAATTTGGGGTTAAAACGTTGTTCAACAATTTGGCGCGCCGCCTGACCGCGCCGGAGCACTTCTTCCGGTTTAGCCAGCACTGTACGGATCGCGGCAGTTAGTGTTGCTGGTTGATTTGGTTCGAATAACCAGCCGGTATCTTCGTTAACGAGTTCGGGAATGCCGCCACGGTTACTGCCAATTACCGGCTTGCCGTGAGCAAAGGCCTCCAGCACGCTGTAAGGAAAATTCTCAAAGTGACGGGAAGGCACCAATATTGCTAAGGCATTGCTTAAATAATTGTGAAGTTGCTCACGCGACAGTGCTCCTAAAAAGTGAATATCGTTACTTTTTGTTTTGGCGCTAAATATGGCGGTGCGATATTGTTGTAATTGCGGCCCATCGCCAGCCAAAAGTAACGGCACACCGTAGCTATTTTTTTGAAAATTGTCAAGCAGTAGGCCGACGCCTTTAATTTCACTTATCGCGCCGGCGTAAAAAAAGTATGGTTTTTCTGGAAGGCTGGTGGTTGTTTCTGGCTCGTCAGCCTGACCGGCGGCCGCGTTAACTGTCTTAATAAAATTCGGCAGAACTTCAATTCGCCGAGCCGCTTCTGCCCAATCTTCAATTTTATTTTTTAGAAAACGCGACGGTGAAATAAAACAGTCAACGTTTTTTTCATAAACGCGCAGCCATTTGTGAAAATACATTTCCATCATCGCTAAAGAACTTAAAGCCGTTGAATCTTTCAAGCAGCGATGGCGGACGGCATTGTAATAGCGATGACCGCTGCACCGTTCGCAAACGTTGCCTTCCGTGTACAGCTCGTAATTTGGACAGATAAATTTGTAGTCGTGCAACGTTTGAACAATCGGAATATGATGGCGCTTAAGCGTAACCAAAATGGAAGGGCTGATTTGATGGTAGATGTTATGCACATGCGCTACGTCCGGCTGCCAGTGGCGGAGTAATTTCTCTAATTGCTGTTGGGCTGTGGTGCTCCAGAGCACGCGCCGCGCTGCTTTGAAATTTTGACTGGAATAATCGACCGTCGAAACGAAAAATTTGCTCCAGGGTGAAGGCTCGTTTTGAGGATGATGCATTGCCAAAACAGCCACCTCGTGATCATGCTGTTTGAGTAAATCAATCAAGTCTAAAAAATAAGTTTCGGCGCCGCGGCGACGATAGTAAAATTTATTGATTTGGAGGATTTTCATGCTGCTGGCAGTATATCAAAAGAATCCTCGTTTATCGAGGAGTTTCTGAGTTATTACACCGCCCATTTTGCGTCAAATCTTGACAAAATGAAATAAAATGTGTATATTGCTCAGTTCTTTAATGGCGAATTGTGCCGTTAAGGAATGTTGTTCTTTGATTGCTCTTTTTCAATTGAGTCTATTCGTAATAACTGTTGGTTGCGATATTTTTTTGATTTTTTATATTTGCACTCGAGCCATCCTTGTCGCGAGGGGACTCTCGCAGCCCCGTCGAGCTTGGTCTCGCCAAAGGCGAGTCTACGGGGCGAGAGCGAGCGGTCGCCCATCGCCGGAATGGGCGAACCGCGTGCCCCGAGCGATAAGGTGGATCGGGTGCAGTGATTTTTGCTAATCAAAAATAGATCGCAGCCAACAGTTCACTTCACCTTTTCCGACCCCAACCGGAAGGTTTGGGGTTTGGAGGAATCATGTACAACTTCATCAGCAATCCCTCCTCTCACCCCCGTGGTTGGGACCGCCGCCTTATGCGGCGCGTTCGGCACTACTGCCGGAACACCGGCCTTACGCCTGTTCTGATGGCGGTGGCCGTCGGCCTGGTGGCAGGGGCGCTGCTCCTGCTGCTCGTGCTCCTGTCCGGGTGCACGATCGGGGAATGCAACCCCGACCTACCGGACGCTCCGTGTGAAGACACGGGGCCGTTCGAGCACACGGACACCGCCTCGCCCCCGGCCCGGGCAACACCGGTGACACGGCCGAAACCGTGGACACGGGCACGCCCGAAACCGGCGACACGGACACCTCCGTGGAGACCGGCGATTCGGGCGAGTCCGGCGAAACCGCCGCGGACACGGGCGACACCGCCGAAACCGCGGACACCGGCACCCCCCCCGAACCCAGCGCCCTCGAGTGCTGGAATTCCATCCCGTTTCAGATCAAGCTGCGTGCGGTGGATCACACCATCGCCGATCTGATCGAGACGAACTGGGACGACGGGATTGACTGGGTGGACACCGACTTTGTCCAGGTGCTGGATGCTTCGGCATCTGGCAATCTGGTTACGGTGTACCAGCCCGGAGCCTGCGGCGGGGTGCTGGAAATCCCGGCCGAGTTGTACCTCCCCACGGGCTACGTAATGCCCGATTTCGGGGAGGAATACAACAATGGCATCGCTGTCATCCTCCAGCCGAACGGCACGGTGTACGAGGTCAACTACCTCGACACCTGTGGCGACGGCTCGTTCGAGGGCTGGGTAATGCCGGACTCGGCGCCGCTCTCCCCCTGCGACGAGGGGCTGGTGACCGACCGATGGATCGGTGGTCACGGCGGGTCGCAC
>CAYMXY010000011.1:0-1557 GCA_964394525.1 uncultured Gammaproteobacteria bacterium
ATTATTTTTGCCGTGTTGCTGCTGACTGCCACTTTAATTCGGTTGTTGGTACGGGGGCTACATTTACTGTATATGCCTAGAATGGCCATTGTTTTAACGGTCGTCAGCTTTGCCATTTTTGGAATGTTTTTGGTGGCGCCTTATTTGCAGCAAGAAACTTTTTTGTCTTTGTCTATTTTTCCAATTTTAGTGATGATCATTCTCACAGAAAAATTTGTGGAGGTGCAAATTGAGCAGGGCGATCGCACAGCCATTATTTTAACCATTGAAACTCTAATTTTGGGGATTGTTAGTTATTTAATCGTTACTTGGGATGAGTTTGAAACTTTCATTTTGGCGTACCCCGAAGTTGTGCCATTGACGATTTTGATAAATTTGGCGCTTGGCCGGTTTTCTGGTTTGCGCTTGATTGAATACATCCGTTTTCGCAAATTGATTAAACAAACTCCTGATCAATAATCAGTCATGGTTACTGCCTGGCGCGCGGCGCAGCGGATTTTAGGAATGAATGCCAGAAATCTGGTGTTCATTCGAACTTATAATTCCGCCACTGCCATTAAAACCGCCAACAACAAGCTGGCAACAAAAGAATGTTTGTTGGCAGCCGGGTTACCTTCAGCCAAGCTCTATGGTGTAATTCGCAACCGTAAAGAATTATTCAGCTTTGATTGGTCAAAGTTGCCGCCTAGTTTTGTGCTCAAACCAAATTTTGGTTTGGGTGGTGCTGGCATTTTTATCGTTTATGGACAAGATCGACAGCATCGTTTCATTGGCGGTGGTGAAACTGTTTATTCCTTGAATGATATTCGACGCCATGTTAGTAATATTTTGGATGGTAATTATTCGCTGTCTAATATCCCGGATATCGCTTTTTTTGAGGAACGGCTGAAATTGTCGGAACATTTTAAGCCCATCAGTTACCAAGGAGTACCGGATATTCGAGTGGTTGTGTTTAATAATGTGCCGGTGATGGCCATGTTGCGCCTGCCGACCAAACAGTCGCAAGGTAAGGCTAATTTGCATATTGGCGGATTGGGCGTTGGCATTGATTTAATCAGCGGCAAAACAACTTTTGCGGTTTCAAAATTATTCGGCGATATAATGCGCCATCCCGATACACAAGCACCGTTGGGTGGCGTTCAAATTCCGGATTGGGACACAATCTTGCGCCTAAGCGCGGAAGCGGCTCAGGCCATTGGTTTGGGTTATGCCGGTGTTGATATCGTGATTGATAAAACTAACGGGCCGATGATTCTGGAAATCAACGGCCATCCCGGCTTAGAAATTCAAAATGCCAATCGGTTATCGTTGCGCGATCGGTTGGAACGAGTGGCGGGTTTAACAATACCTACCGTTACCAAGGGGTTAAAAGTCAGTCGAGAATTATTTGGTAAAGAAGAAACGGGGGTCGCCGGCCAAGGCGGACTTGGTCAGCCAGTGCTTGGTATATTTGAAACTATTCAAGTACGTGGTCGCGATAATTCCACTCACACCATTCGCGCTTTGGTTGATACTGGTTTAGCGTCAACTACCATTACCAAAGATTTGGCCGTTAAG
>CAYMXY010000011.1:1677-3818 GCA_964394525.1 uncultured Gammaproteobacteria bacterium
TATTGTTGATATTGTAGCGGTTCGCAGCGGCAGCCATTACATTATTAGGCCGAAGCTGCCTTTGCAATTCACTCTTGGGAAAAAACCGATCGCTACGCAAGTGGCGGTAGTGTTAGACAATAAATTACCTTATCCGATGGTGCTTGGCCGCCGCGATCTAGTTGGCTTTTTGATAAATCCCGGAAATGCGGTATGATGCGGACTATGACAAAAACGATTATTGGTTTAGAAGAAGAGGTAAAAATTTTTTTGCCGTCCGGTAAATTTATTCGTCGGAAAGCGAAAATTGATACCGGCGCGCGCACCACGGCGATTGATATTTCAGTCGCTAAAAAACTTGGCTTAGCCAATGTTTATTATGATTTTCACCGACTATTGCCAAAATGGAAAATTACACCAAAAAATTACCAATTGATTCGGCAACGACTACAGCATGATTTAACTCCGCGGTTGAAAAAAAAGATTCCGGGCTTGTTTGATGTCCGTGTTATTCCAGCAACTAACGGAATTACGGTGCGACCCTATGTTCGCCTTCATTTCCATCTCCATTCAAAACATATCGAAACTATCGCCAGCATTGTTGACCGAAAAATTTTACTTTATCCAGTGCTGGTCGGAAAAAAGGATCTGGCCGGCTTTTTAATTGACCCGACCAAAAACGTTTATCAGGTAGCGTAGTTGTTTCTACAAAATTTTAACGAATTGACGGCGACCGACCTGTAATAAATCACCACTGTTTAAGCGGAGCGGTGTTTGCCAATCAGTTAAGGTTGTCTTGTTCACCTTAACTCCGCCTTGTTGATATAATCGCTTGGCAATTGATTTGCTTCCTGCCAAACCAAGTTCAACTAAAATCGTTAATGGTTCGGTGGTGGCAGGCGATTTGGTTGTAGGAATATCATCTGGTAATTTTTTCTCGCTAAATACTCGCTTAAATTCGCTGCTGGCTTGTTCGGCGGCGGCCGCGCCATGATATAAAGCAACCAGCTCGTGGCCTAATCTTATTTTTGCGTCCCGCGGGTTCATTTTACCAGCTTCGGTTGCTTGTTTCATCTGCTCAATTTCTTCCGTTGGCACGTCCGTCATCAACAAAAAATATTTCCACAGCAAATTATCCGGCACAGACATTATTTTACCAAACATCTCTGAATGGTTATCGGTTAAACCAATGTAATTATTCGCGCTCTTACTCATTTTTTGAACGCCGTCCAAACCTTCAATCAACGGCACGGTCATAACATCTTGCTCTGGCTGGCTGTAACGTTTTTGCATTTTGCGCCCCATTAGCAAATTGAATTTTTGGTCAGTGCCGCCAAGCTCCACATCAGCCTGCAATGCTACCGAATCGTATCCTTGCAATATCGGATAAAGTGTCTCTAATAAACTAATGTCTTGCTTATTTTTTAGACGTTTTTGGAAATCATCTCTTTCAAGAATTCGCGTTACCGTAAATTTTGAAGCCAACTCTAATAAAAAATTACTACCTTTGCTTGCGAACCATTCACTGTTATACCGCAGCTCAACCTTGCTAAGATCAAGCACCTTACCTGCTTGTTTAGTATAAGTTTGCATGTTTTGTTTGATTTGGTTGGCGGTTAGCATTGGTCGCGTTTCCGATTTTCCCGACGGGTCACCGACTAAGGCCGTGTAATCGCCGATCAGCAAAATAACTTGATGACCAAGTTCCTGAAATTGCCGCAATTTGCGCAGCGGCACCGTGTGGCCTAAATGGAGGTCGGGCGCAGTTGGATCAATACCAAACTTTATGCGCAGTTTGCGTTTTTTTTTCAATGCTTGAGCGAGATGTTGCCGATCAATCACCTCATCCACGCCTCGTTCTAATAGTGTTTCTATGTCAGTCATGTTGATATTATTTAAGTAAAATTTGATTTTGTCAACGTTTTTTGTTAAAATTTTAATTATATGGACAATAAGGAGCATCGCCCTGTTAAAAAACCGGCTTCACCCAACACACCGTCTTCTCCATCGGCACGGTCAGCCAATAAACCGGTCAATGTAAAGCGCTCTACCAACATCAAGCCGCTCACCAAAGAAGAACAAAAAACGGCGCGGCGAAAAAAACAACCGCGTTGGAAACGCTGGCTTAAACGTATTTTACTGGCAACTGTGGTATTGTTTGG
>CAYMXY010000011.1:3828-4909 GCA_964394525.1 uncultured Gammaproteobacteria bacterium
CTTTTAGGTATTGCCGCTTTCGCTTGGTTTGCCAAAGATCTACCAAGCGCCGATCAATTGGAAAACCGCGTCATCGCCGAGAGCACAAAAATTTACGATAATTCCGGCGCCAACTTGCTTTATGAAACCGGTAAAGACGTCCGCCGCACTTACACGAAAACCGCCGATATTTCAACGTATCTAAAGCAGGCCACCATCGCCGTGGAGGACAAAAATTTTTACAACCATCGCGGCTTCGACCCATTGGCTATTTTGCGATCGGCTGGTATAAATGTTGCTTCCAATCGCACCGTCGGCGGTTCTACTATCACTCAACAATTTGTTAAGTTGGCCATCGTCGGCAATGACCGCACCTATTCAAGAAAAATTAAAGAATTGATTTTGTCGGTTGAACTTGAACGCAAATATGATAAAGATAAAATTTTGGAATTTTATTTGAATGAAGCGCCTTATGGCGGTATCAATATTGGAGTAGCGGCCGGCGCGCAGACTTATTTCAATACCACTCCAACAAATTTAACCTTAGCGCAGGCAGCTTTTTTGGCGGCCATTCCGCAATCACCCAAGCGTGTTACCCAAGATTTTGAGGGCTTATTAGCGCGCAAAGATTTTGTGTTGGAAAGAATGGCTGGAGAAGGATACATTACTACCACTGAAGCCGAGCAGGCCAAAGCGGACGTAATTGAAGTTAAGCCGATGGTTGTGAAAAAAGAAGCGCCTCATTTTGTAGACTACGTGCTGGCGCAACTAGAAGACGACTTCGGCGCTAATTTTATTAACCAAGGGCTGCGCGTTACCACCACCCTCGATCTGGGTAAACAACGTCTGGCTGAAGAAGCAATCGCTAATGGCATGAGTAAGGTGGAACAATATGGTGGCAGCAATGCGGCTTTGGTTTCGCTCGACGCCCACACCGGACAAATTTTAGCTATGGTCGGTTCTAAAAATTACTACGCCGAAGATTACGACGGGCAGGTAAACGTAGCTATTAACCCCCGACAGCCCGGGTCGTCATTTAAGCCAGAGGTTTATGTGACGGCCTTTAGTAATGGCTATAATCCAAACACCTTATTATTTGACG
>CAYMXY010000011.1:4919-9111 GCA_964394525.1 uncultured Gammaproteobacteria bacterium
TTCCTACAGACAGTGGCGTTTATCATCCAAGAAATTTTAGTCTTGGCGCCTCTGGCCCATTAACAATGCGTCGTGCGCTCGGCCAATCGCTCAACATTCCCGCGGTAAAAACACTTTACTTAGTGGGTAAAGATAAAGTGTTAGACACGGCTGATGGCCTTGGTTACACCACCTTGGCTGACCGTGACCGGTTTGGTTTAGCGCTGGCGCTGGGCGGTGGGGAAGTGAGGCTGCTTGATCACACTTCGGCTTTTGCCGGTTGCTAGTATTTTGAAAGTTGAGGATCGCTCTGGTAACAAGCTTTACGAATGGAGCGATAATGTTTCGTCGGTTTTGGACAAAGCCGCTGTCCAACATCTAAATAGCGTACTCACCGACCAAGGAGCTCGGGCTGGTTTCAATGCCCTTAACATTTCTGGAGAAACTATCGCCGGCAAAACCGGCACTACCAACGACTTTCGCGACGCTTGGACACTAATGTACACACCTTCCTTTGCCACTGGTGTTTGGGTTGGCAACAACGATAACACAGTTATGGATTACATGGCGGATGGTGTTATTATTGCCGCGCCAATCGCCAATTATTACATGACGCGACTGCTTGAAGGATTACCTGATGAAACTTTCGCCGCGCCGCCAAAAGCAGTTGCTAATAAACCAGTCTTGTGGGGAGAAATTGGTGAGAAGGAAGAAAAATATGTTGATAAAAATACGCAACATATTATTCCAGATGACTGTTTGGCCGCCTATCCAGAAGAATACAAGATCAAAAAAGAATTCAAAGAAGTTCATACTATTTTGCATTATCTCAAAAAAGAAGATCCGTTGGGCAGCCCACCAGCTGACCCGGCAACCGACCCGATGTATTCTTCTTGGGAAGCGGCGGTACAGCGCTGGGCCGAAGGACAACCCGACTACCTCACAGCCGAAACAGAATTCGAGGACTGCAATTTGCGGTCGCCCGACCAAACTCCAACAGTGACAATTGCTTCGCCGTTATCTAACGCTGCGCTGACTGAAAAAACTTTCAGTATTGTCGCTCGCATTGACCCAGGCACCAACCGGACCATCAAAAAAGTTGAATATATTATCGACCAAACGGTGGTCGATGTTGTTACCAGCGATCCATTTACCACTGATTACCAACCAACCACTCTTACCACCGGCGCTCACACTTTAACCGTCCGCGCAACCAATGACCGCGATAATACCACCGAGGTCACGGTTGCTTTTAGTTACAGTCCGGCCGCCAAAGAGGAGGAGGAAAACAAAGATGAGGATGAGTCTGACTCAAATTCAAATAAAAACACGAACAAAAATACCAATAGCAACACTAACAAGAAAAAGAAAAACTAAAACTCACTGACGTCAGGCGCGCCAAAAAATGCGTTCAATCACCACGCCGGTTGATTGACGCAAATAATCAACAATTTCAATTTCACGTTCCCGCACTGCTTCGCGTAATGCCGGGTTAAATGACCGTACCACTAATTGCTTTTGACGCACAAATAACGGTTCAACTTCTCCCTTTTCAAGTTGAGGAAATTCACTAGCCAAATAATGTTGAAAAGCTGCCATCACTTGGCTCGCTTGCACTTGTCCGGCGATTCCAGCATGCCGCACTCGCCGTATTAGGTCAGATGAGGTAATTGGTTTAAGCGGGCACACAGCAAAATATCAGTTACTGTTTAATCGGCATGATAATGTAAAGAAATGGCAGGCTGCGATCTGCTGACCGAAATAACCCTGGACTGTTTCGATCTGACGCCATAAATTCTATCTTGGTTCCAGCTATATGAGTAATGGCATCCAGTAAAAAACGATAATTTAGAGTCATGGTTAATGATTCGCCAGTAATTTCACCAGTTAGGCGCGTTACATTCTCCCCGAGTTGGGCGTTAGTGGCACGCAACTCAACTGTATTATTTTCAGGATGAAAGCTGCAATCAATATCATTGACACCGGTTTTGGAAAATAAGGCGGTTCCTTTAACAGCAGCGATCAGTTCTTGTTGTGGTAAACGCGCTGTTGTTTTTCCTTGTTGTGGAATGATTTGTTCATAATCTGGAAAGTGTCCTTGAACAACGCGCGAAACAAACATAACTTCTCCACACCAACAAGCAAATTGGCCTTCAGTTACACAACAATCAACCGTCTCCGCTTCGGTGCAGGTTTGCAATAAGCGAAGCAGCTCCATAGCTGAGCGTTGCGGTAAAATGGTTTTAAAGTCTCCGTTAAATTCTTTGGTTAAAGTAACATGTGTTTCTGCCAGCCGGTAACTGTCGGTGGCGGCTAAAATTAATTTAGTAGGGGTGGTTGGTTGACACCACCAGTAAACTCCGGCAATTTCCGGACGACTTTCATCAATCGCCGCTGCTACAATTACTTGCTGTAAAGCAGTAACCAATTCTGAACGCTGACAGGTAATTACATTATTTTGTTCAACCACCGGTAAAAGTGGAAAGTCAGCCGCTTCCTCGCCTTTAATTTTTGAATTATGTCCTTCGGCTGTAATACGCAATTCCTTTCCTTCTAACAAAACATCTATTCTTCCACTAGGTAATAAACCAACATAATTTTGAAAAAGATTTGCTGGAACAGTGAATGAGCCAGTTTGATCGGTTTTTCCTCTAATCTTAGCTTCTATTCCGGTTTCAAGATTAGTAGCTAATAATGATAAACCACTGGTTTCAGCTTTAATTAAAACGTTTTGTAAAATTGGTAAATTAGCGTGTTTACTGGCAACACGAGAAACAAGCGCTAAACCAGTTGCTAAATTTTCTTGGGTGCAAGAGAATTTCATAATTATATATCTTAATTTAAATTAATAACATTAATAATAATGGTTGTGGATTTGTGGAAAAGGTACTGGAGAGGCCGTGATAGTTGATTAAAACCAAATTTAATTTGTGCGTAAGCAGAGGATGAGATTGTGGAGAAATTGTTTATAAACATAAGGTAAAAATTTTTACACATTTTATTAACAAACTAATCCACCACTTATCCACTTAAAATAATAATTAAAGAACATAGAGTTTTTGGCGAATAAGGGTTATGTCTTGAGTTAATTTTTCACTAGTTTCACAGTCAGTCTTTATTTTGTTATAGGCGTGCATCGCAGTAGTATGATCGCGCCCACCAAGATCATGACCAATGGTAGGATAAGATGCCGTCATTTCTTCACGCATAATAAACATAGAGACTTGGCGGGGAGTAACTAATTCTTTTTTACGCGAGGTGCCAATTAGATCATCTACCGTTACGTTATAATAATCAGCTACCGCCAACAGCACTTGTTTACTGGTAATGGCGCCACGATTTGGATTTTGAACAATCGAGGACAGAAGTCCCTTAACACTTTCCATGGTTGGTTCAGTGTTGGTCAAGCGCATAGCCGCCACCACTCGATTAAGCGCTCCTTCAAGCTCTCGGATGTTATTTTGTACGGTAGTAGCTATATATTGGATGATGGCGTCGTCTAAAACGGCGTTAGTAGAACGACACTTTGCTTTAAGAATGGCAATTCTGGTTTCAAGGTCAGGAGCGCCAACATCAACAATCATACCACCCTCAAACCGCGATTCTAATCGATCTTCTAAAGTGGGGATAGCCTTGGGTGGGCGGTCCGAGTTGATAACAATTTGTTTATCGTTCTGGTGAAGATAATTAAAGGTGTGGAAGAAAGCCTCTTGGGTACCTTCTTTGCCTGCCAGAAACTGAATATCGTCAATTAGCAAGACATCAACCGAACGATATTTATTTTTGAAGGCCTCAACCTGCCCCAACTGCACTGATTTAATAAATTCATTGGTGAAAGTTTCGCAAGGAGTATAAAGAACTCGTTTATCGGGTAAGCGTTGGAGAATGGCATTGCCGACAGCTTGCATTAAATGGGTTTTTCCTAGACCGACACCGCCATAAATAAACAATGGATTATATATTTTAGCCGGATTTTCGCTGACTGCTTGGCAGGCGGCATGAGCCAATTCGGTTTTTTTACCAACTACGAATGAGGCGAAAGTGTAGCGCGGATTTAACTCACCCCTTGAACGGTAAGCAGTCACCGCTGGCGTGGAGTTGGTAGTGGCGACGGGCCGAGGCATAGCCGGAACAGGTGGAATAACGCTGGGGGCGGGTGGGGTTACTGTTGGTGATGGTTTGGCGGTCGCCGTGGTGGAAGCAGCGGCTGCGG
>CAYMXY010000011.1:9151-9416 GCA_964394525.1 uncultured Gammaproteobacteria bacterium
CACGAAAAGAGATTTGCTTAACCGCTCCTTCGGTAATATGGTTAAGCGATTTTAAGATTGGTTGATGGTATTTGCTTTCCATCCAGTTTTTGGTGAACCCATTGGGAACAGCAATAACCAGCGCATCGTTCTTATATTCAAGTATAAACGACTGTCGAAACCAAGTGGTAAAGTGAGCGCGCGACAGGTTAAGCTCTAATTCACCTAAACAAGCCTGCCATAATTGTTTTGAATCCATAGGCGGATATACTAACGCAGATTATTT
>CAYMXY010000011.1:9426-19660 GCA_964394525.1 uncultured Gammaproteobacteria bacterium
GCTGTGGATGAACTGTGTATAGTTCGTGTCACCAGTATTATGACCAAACGAACTTATCAACCAAAAAAAAGAGCTCGCGCTAAAGTGCATGGTTTTCGCAAACGAGTGCGCAGCAGCGGTGGCCGTAAGGTGCTTCAGCGCCGTCGGCGGCGCGGCCGAAAACGGCTGACCACCTAAACCGCTAAAAACGGCGACACCTACCAGCCACAAGCACGGGCAGCTTTTATTCTATGTTGGCGCAAGCTCAACGACTTCGGCAAACGGCTGAAATCGAACAAGTGTATCTTAACGGTCGTCGATCATTTCATCCGTTAGTGCGTATTATTGCGGCAAACGGCTTGACGAAACAAAGCCGCGTCGCGGTAATTACATCATTAAGGGTGTCCAAAAAGGCGGTGGAAAGAAATCGGCTGAAACGGCGCCTGCGATCCATTATTCAACCGTGGTTAAAGCAGATGCCAAAGCCGTACGATTGTTTAATCATTGCTCAGTCGAAAGCCAACGCCGCTTCATATCAAGAATTAGCGCAAGCCGTTGAACAGTCGTTGAAAAAATTACGGCTGATAGTGACATGACTAAAACACAGCCAATTATTCACTATCGTTTTGCGCCAGCGCGCTGGGTGCACCGTCTGATGCTATTAAGCATTAGGCTGTATCAAAAAACGTTATCACCAGACCACGGCTGGCTAGCCGGTTATACTTTGGCCGGCTGCCGATTTTATCCATCCTGCTCCATGTATACCTATACAGCCATCGAGCGTTATGGCATAATCAGAGGACTTTATTTAGGCGCGCGCCGTTTATTGCGTTGTACTCCATGGCAGAGCGGCGGCTATGACCCAGTACCAGAATAATAGTATGCTAATTTGGCTTTATAACACCATTCTTTACGAACCCATATTTAATGGGATGATTTATTTGTACCATGCGTTGCCAGGCAATGACATGGGAGTGGCGATTATTATTTTAACTATTATTATTAAACTAATTTTATTTTGGCCGTCGCTCTTGGCATTAAAATCACAAAAAAAATTACAAGAAACCCAACCAAAAATAGAAGAGCTGCGGCGGAAATATAAAGATAACAAAGAAGAACTGGGCCGCCAGTTGATGGAATTTTATAAAACAAATAAAGTTAACCCATTCTCGTCGTGCCTGCCAATTATTATTCAATTGCCGGTGTTGCTAGCGCTGTATCGCGCCTTTTTTCAGGGGCTGCAAGTGGATGCAACCACCGGCTTGCTGGCAGCTAACCAAGTGCAACACCTGTACGGTTTTTTAGAAGCGATTTACGCCACCACACCCATCAATACCACTATGTTTGGATTGATAAATTTATCCGCCTCACACAATATTATTTTAGCGGTACTAGCCGGAGCAGCCGCTTTTTTTCAAACTAAAACGTTGCAAGCCAAGCGCGCCGCCATCCGCACTGCCGGCAGTAAAGATGAAGACGTTGCCGCCACTGTTAACCGGCAGATGATGTATGTGATTCCGGTTATTACAGTAGTATTTGGTTATCAGTTTCCGGCCGGCGTAACGTTGTACTGGTTAATATCAACTTTGTTCAGTCTAGGGCAGCAGCTTTATTTTTTCCGAATTCGACAAAAACTCAACAACACACCAACCAAACCAACAGCCATCGCCAACGTCACTTAATATGAAATTAACTAATAAACAGCTACTCGGTTTAACTGTCGTTACTCAATCTGGCCAAGTAGTTGGTCAGGTGGTGGGGTTTGAATTAGATAACGAAAGTCATCTCTTAGTAAATTATTACGTGAGCGGCAGTCCATGGGTGACTAGGTTAGTTGGAATTAACGGCAAAGCCTTAATAATTGCGCGGACACAGGTTATTTCGATGGATGCGGAGCGGATGGTGGTTTATGATAATGTGGTATCAGAAAAAAAAGCCGGTGCGGCCGCGCTGGCGCAGCGAGTTAGAGTTAAAGCAGCGGCGTCGGCAACTGCACCAGCCGCCGTCGGAGCCGCAACCTCTACTTCAACTACAACCGTTTCCCCCTCACTCGAATAGCGGCGCAATTTGTCCGCTGATGGTTAAGGTTCGTTGATTGATAGTATCTCCAGAGGTAAATTCAATCGTGCCAATTACGTTGCGCCAAACCGCTGGGGCGCGCTCCGGCCACTCTGCCATAGTAAGTGAGTCTTGTTCCTGTTGCAAAGTGTTAAGATCAAGCTCGGTTAAGCGATCTTGGGAAGTTAAACGAAACAAATCAATGTGCGATAATTTTTTTACAAATGGATGAACGGTTGAATAAATATTTATCAAGGTGAATGTTGGACTGGTAAGTGGTTGGTTTATGTTCAACCCCTCTGCTAAGCCCTGAACAAATGTTGTTTTACCAGAACCGAGCTCGCCTTGTAACAATATTGTGCCGCCGCTAACTAATTGACTAGCAAGTTTTCTACCAAAAGCGCGCGTTGTTCCAGCAGTAATTGATTGACAAACGACTTTTTTCATGATATATTATTATAAAATATGTCGGTAATAAGTCCAGCCCATATTGAGGCGTTATTAACAGCCGCTGCTGACCAAAATGCTTCTGACTTACACATTGTAGTTGGGCATCAGCCTTTATTTAGAATTGAGGGGAAGTTGGTTGAAGTACAAAGTGAACCAGTGGTAACGCCAGAATCGGCCAACGAGCTAGTGCTTGCTCTGTTAAGCGACCAACAGCGAGAAAAATTTTTGCGCGAGCGGGAATTGGATTTTGCTTACCAAGTAAATAGCGTGGCGCGTTTTCGGGTAAACGCGCACTGGGAACGCGGCTTTGTTGGTTTGGTAGCGCGTTTAGTAAAGGCGCAACCACCGACCATGGAGCAGATCATGATGCCGGAAATTGTCTATGAACTTACTCGGATACATCACGGTTTAGTGTTGGTTACCGGACCAACTGGTTGCGGCAAGTCAACTTCGCTGGCAGCCATGATTCAATTAATTAATCAAGAGCGCAAGGAAAATATTATTACCCTTGAAGACCCGATTGAATTTTTGTTTACACCGGAGCAAAGCATTATTCGGCAGCGCGAGTTAACGAGAGATTTTGTGTCATTCAGTGAGGCCTTAAAGCATGTAGTACGGCAGGATCCAAATGTAATTATGGTTGGTGAGATGCGGGATTTAGAAACAATTGCGGCAGCGCTGACGGTGGCGGAAACCGGACACTTGGTATTGGCCACGTTGCATACTAATGGGTCGGCTGAAACGATTGATCGTATTATTGACGTTTTTCCGCCGCATCAGCAACATCAAATTCGGTTGCAGCTTTCAATGGAGCTGCGCGCCGTCGTATCGCAACAGCTTTTGCCGGCTGCTAATGGTGGGCGCATCGCGGCCAGAGAAATAATGTTAAATACGGCGGCGGTCGCTAATTTGATTCGAGAAAATAAAATTACCCAACTAAAAACTGTTATGCAGACTTCGGCTAAAGAACGAATGACTACCATGGATCAACATATCAAACAATTATTCAAGGATAAACTTCTTACTAAAGAAACCGCTGCCGCTTACATGGAGAATCCTGAGATGCTGCGTTAAGTGGCGAGGCGGCATAAGCTGCCCAAAGTTCAAAGGTTGCTTCGCCAAGAAATAAGAGATATATTAGCAAAGCACTAGTCGCGTGAGCCAACAGAACAGCTTGCTGTTTAATGATTCACCTACCTTTGCCCTCGTAGCTCAATGGATAGAGCACTGGTCTTCGGAACCAGGGACGTGGGTTCGATTCCTGCCGAGGGCACCAATACACCAATATATAAAATAGTTGGCTGTTGCTATAAGTTGGCAGCCGAAGTAAAATTTTGATATATGATTCAGGAACAAAGAAGCCAAGATGGATCAGAAAAATTATCGCCATTACCAGAGGAAGAGCCAACCGACGTGGTTGGCGAATTAAGCAATGACATCCTAAAGCTAGTAACAGATTTGCACCAAGCAGAGCGCCGTGCAGAGCAGGAAGAAGAGCCAACGCCAGAAGAAAAAAGCTGGTTAGCAGACATGATTAGCCGCATCAACAACGCCCTCGATGGCCTAGCGACCAAATGGGGGCTAAAAAAAGAGGAAGCAGCGCCCGCCCCTGAGCGAGTGGAAGCAGCCCGTCAATTAATGGTCAAATTTGATACCGCCCAGCCGAGCTTACCGGAATTAATTTCTGGCTTGCGCACTGTTTTGGAAGGTTTAGGAAATCCGGTTCAGTTGCCAAAAGACTTCAGCGACCCTGAAAATGTTTTCAGTAAATATCACACTAACCAGCTAATGAATGAGATTAGAGCTATTTTGGAAATCAAAGCAAAACAAGATCCAGCCATGAAGCCACTTTATGAACAGGCCAGGCGATTATCTCACGCCATTCAGTTGGAAAATCGTCTTAGACTGCGCTACCGCCCAACGGTGATGGATAACCCTTTATTAATAACCGAAGATTTCAGTGCCGCTCGGCTACAAGCTGATCAACAAGCGGTGGCACAACGCAAAGCCGAATTTGACAAACGCGCCTTACACCGAGAGAAGGCTCGTTCTGCAGTTGTCAAAGCTCTAAAAATTGCTTTAGAGGAAATCGGGTTGCAATTAAATAAACGTCAACAAGAACTTTTCACCGCAGTCAGAGAAGGAGTGGCAACATCGGATCAGGCATTTACTCTTGATGCTAACCTAAGTGGACAACTGCAGCAACCAGCGCTGCGCGAACGAGTGGCGCTGGCCAGTAGTTCAGCGAATGAACACGACCAAGCTTGGGGAAAGTATGCCCAAGAACTTATCAACCTGCTTGATGCTATCACCGCCCGTGGCGCACAAATTGAATTAGTAATTTTACCGACCGCTCCTTCAGATGAGCAGTTAGATGAAGCTGCAGTTGCAAAATAAACAACCTAAATTAGGTGCGCGGCGTTTGTATTTCTGCTGTATTGCTTCAGCGGAATAATTTTGTTACGCTATCAGCCGCGCCCTCGTAGCTCAGTTGGTTAGAGCAGTCGCCTCTTAAGCGAACGGTCACTGGTTCGAATCCAGTCGGGGGCACAGAAAACAAAAACACACCAGTCATTGCCGTGGTTATAGCTAAACTTTATTTTTATTTCTGTTTGAGCGTTTCTTTCAGAACTTTACCGGCCTTGAATTTTGGCACCAGCACAGCCGGCATTTGAATTTTTTGTTTTGGATTGAGCGGGTCAACTCCAAGCCGCGCCGCGCGTAACCGTGAAGAAAATTTACCAAACCCAGTCAACGTCACCACATCACCTTGTTTAATGGTTTGAGTGATAAGCTCGAGCATGGTGTCAAGCACTGATTCAATGTTTTTCTTACTGAGGCCAGTTTTTTCAGCTAGTTGATCAATTAGTGCCGCTTGGTTCATGTTTTTAGTATAAAGCTACACAGCAAACTGCGCAAGACTGACTGCCATAATTACTTAAATAGTAACAGTACGGTCAACACGATTAAGGTTAATAGTACGGCGCGTAGTCGGATCGATTTCAGCATAAACCGAATAGAACAGCATATCGCCGCCTTGATCGCTATCCGCCGGCTCAAAACTAATCGAACGTTGTGTTAAGAAACGTTGAATAATCTTATCTTTATTTGCGCCGATTACCGAAACGGCATGCGCCACACAACCAAGATCACACACCAGACCGGTGCCACCGGGCAAAATTCGTAAATCAGCCGTCGGCACATGAGTATGCGTGCCAACCAATAATGAAATCCGTCCATCAGCATACCAAGCCAGCGCCTGCTTTTCACTCGTCACTTCTGCGTGGAGATCCACCAACACGGCGCTGTAGTTAGTTGGCGGATGAGCGCGCAGAATATCATCCAAACAATAAAACGGATTATTAGCCTGCTGGGGCATATAAACTTGACCAACCAGATTGATTAACAGAATTTTTTTGGTACCAACTTCAAATTCAATAAAACCCTTACCCGGATTAACCGCCGGTAAATTAGCCGGACGAATTACCCGCGCGGTAGACTGCTGTAAATACGACAGCCCTTTGTTATTATCCCAAATGTGATTGCCTGAGGTACAATAGTCAACTCCGGCAGAGAAAATTTCGGCTAATGTTTCTGGAGTAATGCCGTTACCGTGCGCCAAATTTTCGGCATTCATTAAAACTAGATCGAGCTTGAATTCATCGCGTAACGCCGGCACCAATTTTTTTACAGCCGCTCGCCCAGCTTTGCCAACTACATCACCGATAAATAATAAGCGAAGCGGAATCATCGAGCATACTCAATTATCCGTGTTTCGCGAATGACCGTTACCCTAATTTCACCCGGATATTTTAAGCTCTGTTCTATTTTTATGGCTACATCTTTTGCCAGCTTGGCGGCGGAATAGTCATCAATCTGATCGGGACGCACAAACACGCGCACTTCACGACCAGCTTGAATAGCATACACTTTTTCTACTCCACCAAACGACAAAGCCACATTTTCCAATTCTTCCAAACGCTGAATATAATTTTCATAGGTATCTTTGCGCGCGCCCGGACGGGAACCGGAAATGGCGTCAGCCGATTTCACAATAATTGCCTCCAACGTCGGCGGGTAATCGTCATGGTGATACAAAATCGGGGCAATAATTTCATCCGACAAATTAAACTTTTTGGCGATGTCGCGGCCGATTTCCGGGTGTGTACCCTGCACTTCATGATCTACCGATTTACCAATGTCGTGCAACAAGCCTCCTTTGCGTGCCACATTAACATTAGCCCCCAAATGTTCAGCCAGCATGGCAGCTAAAAACGCCACTTCAATGGAATGACGCAACACATTTTGTCCATAGGAGGTGCGATATTTCAGTCGCCCGAGAATGGCTACCAATTTGGGATCGAAGCCGGTAACACCCACTTCGTAAAGAGCCTCTTCACCAGCCTTTTTAATATCCAAGGCCAAATCTTTTTTGGCTCGTTCAACGCAATCTTCAATCCGGGTAGGGTGAATTCGGCCATCTTCCATTAACATCTCCAGCGCGCGTTTCGCTAAATGACGACGAATCGGCGAAAAGCCGGAAACAACAATGGTTTGCGGTGTATCATCAATTAAAATTTCCACACCGGTGAGTTCTTCCATCCGTTTGATGTTGCGCCCTTCTTTGCCAATGATACGCCCCTTCATTTCATCGCTAGTCAAAGCCACTGCCGTGGTTGTAGTTTCGGCCGCATGGCTGGTGGAGCAACGCTGAATAATTACGGTCATCAGCTCCTTGGCCTTGCGGTCCAATTCCTCGGCGCCTTGTTCCTGAAGTTTACGGATTCGTGAAGATAAAGCGTCTTTATATTCTTCCTCAACCCGCTGTTCAACCAATTGCAAAGCATCGGTCCGATCCATGCCAGCCACTTTTTCTAACTGGGCTAGCTGCTCCGTTTTAATTGAGCGGATTTCTTCTTTAATATGTTCAATTTCTTTAGCTTTGTCTTGTAATTTAGTTTGTTTATTTTCCAATTCAAGTAATTTTTGGTCGAACATGCTTTCGCGTTTTTCTAAACGGTGTTGTGTTTGAGCCAACTCGGCGCGCCGTTCAGATTCCTCCTTTTTCACATCTTCAAGATGTTTAAGAGCCTTATCTTTCGTTTGCAGCAGCACCTCTTGTGCTTTGGTTTTGGCTTCTTGGACAATATGTTCAGCTTTAGCTTCGGCTGAAGCAGTGGTCTTGGCTGCCACTTGTTTTCGATACCAATAACCACCGGCAATGCCGGCCGCTAAACCAATCACTAAAAAAAACGGACCAATGATGATTTCCATACTTGTAAAAATAAGTGCTCAATTGTCTTGGGCAAAAAACTACCTAACGCTAAAGCGCGGTAGTGGTAGGTGTGATGGTTGAATGCGATTAATCAAAATTTGACTGATAGACATAGGAACTAATCACCTTTGCCAAAAAACGCATGAGTACGACCGAATTAAAATAGCTAAAATACACTAACATAAGGCAGTGATAATGTAAAGGCTTACCCCAGTACCTTATCAATTAAACCGTATTTTTTGGCCTCCTCGGCAGACATGAACTTGTCGCGGTCAGTATCGTGTTCAATTTGATGAAGCGCTTGACCGGTATGACGCGCCAAAATTTTGTTCAAACGATCACGCGTTTTTAAAATATGCTCAGCGCGAATTTTAATATCCGAGGCTTGTCCCTCGGCGCCGCCCATCGGTTGGTGGATCATCACCTCGGCATTGGGCAAGGCGAACCGTTTGCCTTTAGCGCCGCCGGCTAGCAATAAAGCCGCCATCGAAGCAGCTGTGCCGATAACAATAGTGGAAACATCACATTTAACATATTGCATAGTGTCATACACTGCCAACCCGGCCGTAACGTAACCGCCCGGCGAATGAATATATATAGTAATATCCTTTTTTGAATCAGTCGCTTCCAAAAACAATAGTTGAGCAATTACTGTGTTGGCCACCGCATCATCCACGGTAGCGCCTAAAAAAATGATGCGTTCTTTAAGTAAGCGCGAAAAAATATCGTAGGCGCGTTCACCTTCAAATGATTTTTCAATTACCGTGGGAATAAGATGAAACGCTTTAGTTGGTGATGACATAGCCTTGTGGAGTAATAGTTAAGGTACCTTGAACAGTAAACCCGGCTGCTTTTTTATGGCCGCCGCCACCGTGTAGTTTAGCAAAGGCGGCTACGTCCAGCAATGGATTGGTGGTACGAAGACTGCCTTTAATTATACCCGGTTGGCTTTGCGTAAGCACTAGTACGGCGCGATCGGCCGCTTCTTCTAAACTATTTAAAAAATTGGAAATGCCGGCCACAGCCTCTTCATCGGCATTACATTCATGGATATCGTCGAGCGTAATGGCGGTTACGATCATGCCGGTGGCCGGATCTTCTTGCAGTCGTTCCAGCGCACGTCCCCACAATTTAAGGGTGTAGTAAGGCCGATGTTGCAAGGCGGCTTTGGCGATTTGTGAATGATTGGCACCTTTGGCCAGCAAGGCGGAGGCGGTATCAATGGCACTGGCCGTGGTGGCAAGGTTAGAAAAGCTGCCGGTATCGGTAATTAGGCCGGTGAGTAAACAAGTGGCGATCGTCCGGTCAACGGCCTGCGCGCCGTTAAGTAAATGATAAACTATTTCGCAAGTCGAAGAGGCCGTGCCATCTACCAAATTTAGATGACCAAAACCAGTATTAGTAATATGGTGATCAATATTAATTACGGTGGCGTCAGTCGGCAGTTGTTTAATAAATTGATCAACACCGGCGTAAGTTAAATCACTGGCGTCCACTACTATTACCACATCTACCTCCGGCATTAGCCAAACGGTGTGGTTAGGTCCCAGCGTCTGCGCTCCCGGCAAGAAACGAAGATGATCCGGCGGCGGATCTACACAAAAACAATCAACCGTTTTCCCAAGCCGTTTGCCGTAATGAGCCAGCGCTAAAGCTGCGCCAATCGTGTCGCCATCTGGATGACGATGCGACACCGTTACAATATGTCGTGCTTGCGCCAGCCGATCAAGAATTTGCTGGGCAATAGGGTTGGATGAATTAAACATAACGAAGCAGCCTAATCCGGTTGCTTCAATTTGTCAAGCAGTGCTTCAATGCGAGCGGCTTTGCGTTCAGTATCATCCAGCCGAAACTTAAATTTTGGCACGGTATGAAAGGTAATTCGTTCCGCCACTGCGGCAATTATTTCTGGGGCATGTTGCTGAATAAGCTGCAGAGTAGAACCGGCTAAAGTGTCTGGCAGAGCCGAAAGATATATTTGAGCATGTTGCAGGTCGGCGGTAGTGTGCACTTTGGTGATGCTAACCACCACGCCCGGCGGCAATTCCACCAAATGTATCAGCGCTGCTGCTACATAATCTCGCAACAACCGATTGATTTGGCGTTGGCGTAGGGTAGGCATACTTAGCTTAGTCGCCGATTTTATTCCTGACGGAGCCGTCGTGATCGCTCTTCTTTGAGATACACTTCAATCACATCACCTTCATGCACTGGTGTAGTTGTTTCCAAACGAATGCCGCACTCATTACCATTCAAAACTTCACCAACATCTTTTTTATTGCTTTGTAATTGGTCAATCGTGGCCTCGCCAATTTGTTTACCGCTGCGCAACAATTTACAAATGGCTTTTTGGCGAACGCTGCCATTTATCACCCGGCCGCCGATGATGGCAAATTTAGCCGCCGTCCGGAAGATAGCTAATATTCTCACTTCGCCGATTTTAGTATAAAGAATTTCTGGAGGCAGTAATTT
>CAYMXY010000011.1:19670-20350 GCA_964394525.1 uncultured Gammaproteobacteria bacterium
TCAATATACTCCATCAATTTATAAATAATTGTGAAAGTTTGAGCGGTGGTTTGAGTGCCAAGGGCATAATCGGCAGCAGTTGGCGTGAGTGCCACATTAAAACCAATTAGTTGAGCCTTGGCCGCCACTGTTTGATCAATATCCTTTTCAGTGAAATTTCCTAAGCCGCGTTTTATGATATCAAGTTGAACATCCTTGAAATTCAATTTTTCTAAAGCAGCGACCACGGCTTCAAGTGAACCCAATGTATCAGCTTTAATGATAATAGGTAATTTGTGTTTGACCGATTCAGTTGCCTCGGTTTTATGTTTGAGATAAGCAAAAGTTTGGTAGGATTTTTTTTGTTTTTTTCTCAACGCTTGTGGGTCATTGGTAACGGTTAAAATATCACCTACTACCGGCGCATTTTTTAACCCCAAAAAACGAACTGGCATAGCTGGCGGAGCCGCTACCACTGCTTCACCGCGCCAACCAGTCATGGCTTTAATTTTACCAACCACCTCACCCACCTCAACAATATCACCTACTTTAAGCGTGCCGGTTTGAATGAGCACGGTCGCAATAGCACCGGCATCTTTATCAATCCGCGATTCAATAATTGTGCCAACGGCCGCACGGTTGGGGTTGGCTTGAATTTTTTCTTGGTGTAAATCAGCTACCAGCAATACCATGTCTAGCAG